>QIGD01000006.1 GCA_003229935.1 Methanobacteriota archaeon
TATCCAGAGTTGCTTCTAATCTAATTTCCTGCTCTTTGTTTGGATACAAGCGATATTTGTACGTTTTAAGCATCATTGTTTTATTGTTTTTAACGACACAAACCTTTTCTGCTCGTTTTCATCCCACGACTGAAGTCGTGGGTTTTCCCACTCGCATGTCATAAATCTTATGCAGATTTACAGGAATGGTTATATATGTGAACATATGAACATCTATTCAGATGAATGATTATATCTGCAATATTGAATCTATCAATAAGGAGATAGTTGAAGAAGTAAGAAAGAAGATGCTGAGCAGCGAGTTAACAGTTCAGGTTTCAGATATATTTAAAATTCTTGGCGATTCCACAAGAGTTAAAATCCTGTATGCCCTGTTTCAAGAAGAACTCTGCGTCTGCGAGATTTCAGCTCTTCTTGGTATGAGTCAGTCTGCAGTATCTCATCAGCTCAGAATACTCAGAAGCTCAAATCTGGTGAAATTCAGAAGAGAGGGCAAGGCGGTCTATTACTCACTGGCTGATGAACACATAATTAAACTGATTGAAATGGGTGTTGAACATGCAAAAGAATAGCGATAAACACGGAGAAAGCTGCAGCACTGAAGGCTGTTCCTTCTGTTCCACAGGTGATATATTCGAAGGAGGGTCTGAAGAGTCCATGCGGAAGCGTAAAAAGATAATAGCAGCAAGCGGTTTTCTACTGGTTATAGGCCTATATCTGGAGTTTTTCACAGAACTTAGACTGATAGCCCAGATTATTTTTCTGAGTGTTGTTGCTATTTCAGGCCGAGATATTATAAAGAATGGACTCAAATCAGCTTTAAAAGGACATCTTACTATAAATTTCCTGATAACTATAGCTGCCACCGGAGCCTTTGCAATAGGTCATGGAGAGGAAGGTGCAGCAGTTATATACCTCTTCTTTATTGCTGAATTCCTTGAAGACTATTCAGCTGAAAGAGCAAGAAGGTCAGTTACTTCACTGATGAAACTCGCTCCAGAAACAGCTACAGTTAAGAGAGATGGAAAGGAGGTAATTCTTAACGTTCACGAGGTTGAAGTTGGAGACATTGTTATAATAAAACCGGGAGATAGAATTCCTCTTGATGGTGTGGTTATCAAGGGTACATCATCTGTAAATCAGGCACCAATAACTGGAGAAAGCATGCCAGTTATGAAAACAGCAGGTGCAGAGGTTTTTGCAGGCACAATAAATGAGGAGGGGTATCTTGAAATAGAGGTTGAAAAAAAGTCTGATGAAAGCACCATATCAAAAATTATAAGGCTTGTTGAGGATGCCCAAAAGGAAAAGTCAAAAACAGAGATATTTATTGATAGGTTTGCAAAATCCTATACTCCTGCAGTGATAGGCTTTGCCCTGCTTGTGATTATAGTTCCACCACTCATTTTTGGCGAACCCTTTATAGAGTGGTTTTATCGTGGACTTGTGCTGCTTGTTATCTCCTGTCCCTGTGCCCTCGCAATTTCAACACCTGTATCTATGGTCTCTGCATTAACTTCCGCTGCAAAGAATGGAGTTCTCATTAAAGGAGGAAGCTATATTGAGGAGATAAAGAATGCAAGGGTTATAGTTTTTGACAAGACAGGTACTCTAACAAGGGGAAAGCCTGATGTTATAGACGTTATTGCTTTAAATAAATATTCTGATGAGAAACTTCTGCAGATAGCAGCTTCTCTAGAAGCAAAATCCAAACACCCCATTGCAGAGGCTATTGTGAGGAGTGCTAAGGAACGAGGTGTTGAACTCCTCGAAGTATCAAAATTCGAGTCTGTTGCAGGAAAGGGTCTGAGAGGGAAAATTGATAGTACACCATTTTTTATTGGTAACAGGAACTTCTTCAGGGAGATAGGTGTTGATTTCTCCGAAGAGGTACTGGATAATCTGGAAAAAGAAGGAAAAACTGCGGTGTTTGTGGGCAGTGATAGTCATGTTGTTGGTGTTATTGCTCTCGTTGACAGAATAAGAAAGGATTCACAGATAACTGTGAAGGAATTGAAAAATAGGGGAGTAAAGACTGTCATGCTCACCGGAGATAATGAAAGAGTAGCCAGAGCGATTGCCGAGAAGCTTGATATAGATGAATACAGGGCTGAGCTTCTGCCTGAGGATAAGGCGAAGGCAGTTGAAGAACTTCGGAAAAAGTATGACCATGTTGTTATGATAGGTGATGGCGTGAATGATGCTCCGGCTATGGCAAAGGCTCATATAGGTATAGCCATGGGTGCCATAGGCTCGGATATAGCAATTGAGACAGCGGATATAGCACTGATGCATGATGACATCTCCAAGGTGGTTCACCTTCTGGATTTAAGCAAGAGAACCATGTCAGTTGTTAAACAAAATGTAGTTGCAGCAATTTTAATCAAGGGTTCTCTGGCAATATTCGCCCTCCCAGGATATGTTACACTATGGCTGGCTGTGGGAATAGGTGATATGGGGCTGACTCTGGCTGTGATACTCAATGCTTTAAGGATAGGAAGAAGATAGATTCTAAATCTTCTTTCCCTGAAAGCATGTCATACATATACCACTTGGGCTGAGATGCTTCTCACACACAGGCTTGCCGCACAGAGCGCAGGTGAATTTTGCAGGTTTTCTGCATATATGGCACAGTCCTGAAATCATCTTCATTCCTCAATCTGTTTATGCCTCGACGTTATCAGAAGCCTTATAGTAAAAGTTAAATTCCAGTATTTATAATGTTTCAGCCAAGAATCCCACCCATTTCAATGTGTGGATGAATTGGCATCTATATACCTCTTAATCGTCTCTGAACTAACCTGCCCAGCAGTTCCAACATAGTAACTCGGACTCCAGAGTTTACCCTTCCAGTATCTGTCTCTGAGTTCTGGAAACTTCTTGAACAATCGTAGGGCAGTAACTCCCTTGAATACTTTAATAATCGCCATAGGGGATTCAAAGGGTGAGGCAGAGATAAAGAGGTGCAGGTGGTCTGGCATGATTTCTAAGGCTAGGACTTCATAGTCCTTCGTGGCTGCAATAGTATATATTTGCTCTTTTAGGAATTCCTTCACCCTAGACTCTTTAAGAATGGGCTTATTGTATCTGGGGCACCACACTAGGTGGTAGTTTATATTATAGACACAACTAGATTTTTCACCCATGCGGAAATTATTTAAACCTAAAGGTATAAATAGCTTTCTATGAAGAAGACCTTCAAATACCGCATGTATCCAAACAAAGACCAGAAAGAGAGATTAGTAGAGGCTCTGGATACATGCAGGCATTTGTATAATGATACTCTTGGCAGCAGGAAATTACAAGCAGAGCTGTATTGACTACCTATATCAAAACAGTGGATTACACAGGGGAATGAAAAAAGTAGGTAAGGAATACGTAGATTGGATGTCTGTTCTAGGTATAGCACGAAATACACATGTGAATCTAGAATCCAACCTACTTGTAGTGTGATAAAAACTTTTAGAGGGTGCAAAATGATTATAACAAGGCAGAAAAATTTGGAGGAAATTATTGTTATGCTTCAGGGAAGTGAGAAGGTAGCTATAATTGGGTGCGGAGGGTGTGTCACCTTCTACAAAACTGGAGGAAGAAAGCAAACTATTGAGATGGCTGAGAAGCTTAGAGAGAAAGGTATTGATGTTGTTGCTACAGGGATAAGCGCAAGGCAGTGTTATCTCATAGAGGAGAAGGAAGCTGAAGCTCTTGATGATTCTGAGATTATAAAGAAGGTTGCAAGAAATATTGTGGGTTTAGAAGAAGCTGAAGGTATTGATGCTGTGGTTTCTCTTGCCTGTGGTGTTGGAGTACAGAATCTTGCTAACTTAATAGATACCCCTGTTTATCCTGCTCAGAATACTCTCTTCATGGGGCGAAGGAGAGTGGAAGGTGATTTTGATATCGAGCAGTGCATAGGATGTGGGGACTGCGTTCTTGGTTATACTGCCGGAATATGCCCTGTCACGAGATGCGCCAAGTCGCTCATGAATGGCCCATGCGGTGGTGTCTTCAATGGCAACTGCGAGGTGAGTCAGAGCAGAGTTTCAGAATATGATATTCCATGTGCATGGATTCAGATATATGAGAAGCTGAAGGCAAACGGAAAGCTTGACAATATGAGACGGATATTTCCAGAGAAGGATTTTATACGGGCAACACATATGCGAAAGGTTGAGGTGGCAAAATGAAGTATTATTCGGAATTCATGAGGAGTCTTAAAAGCAGCGAATTCACAATAAGTGGCGAGATAGACCCTCCAAAAGATGTAAATCCTGATGAGGTGAAGGAGCAGGTGAAGCATCTCAAGGGTACTGTGGTTGCCGCCAATGTTACAGATAATCCTATAGGCGATGTTATAATGAATACTCTAGCTCCCTGTGTGATAATGCAGGACCTCGGGCTTGAGGCCATATATCAGCAGACATGCAGAGATAGAAATAGAATTGCCCTGCAGAGTGATATTATAGGTGCAACAGCTCTTGGAATTAAGAATGTTCTTGCTCTGACTGGTGACCACCCTAAGATGGGCAATCATCCCCAGGCCAAACCTGTTTTTGATCTTGATTCAGTCCAGCTCACAGGTATGCTTAGAAAAATGAGGGAAGGCAGTACACTTGCGGGTACGGAGCTTGAAAACCCGCCTGAATTTCACATTGGGGTTGGAATTTCACCTGGTGTTGAACCTCTGGAGCCAGAGATTATCAAGCTTGAGAAGAAGGTTAAAGCAGGGGCAGAGTTTGCTCAGACCCAGGTGATATATGATGTGAAGATTCTGGAGCGTTTGAAGGATGAGGCATCTCATCTTGACCTCCCCATACTCCCCGGTTTTGCTCCACTTAAAAGTATCGGCATGGCAAAGTTTATGATTAAGTATGTTCCTGGCATAAGGATACCTGAGGAGACAATGAAAAAGCTGGAGGAAAGTAAAAATCGGGTGGAGACTTCTATTGAGATTGTTGCAGAGCTAATAGCTGCCGCCAGAGACATGAATTTTTCTGGTGTGCATATAATGCCAGTTGGTATGGATATTCATGTGAGAGAAATGGTGGAGAGAGCAGGAGAGATATAGTGGTAGTGGTCACACAGGTACCACTTTATTCAATAGAAGCCTGATTTTCCAATATTTTCTCAGAAATCTCATCAAGTCTGGAATATAGCTCTTCAAAACTGCCATCATTTACAACAACAAAATCAGCAATAGCTTCAACCTCATCTATATTTTTTTCTGTTTCAGCATTTTCACTTATTAGAAACTTCTTATAGCTGTTCTTCTCCTCGCCTTTCTCACCTCTATGCAATGTTCTCTCATATCTGACCATTGTGGCAGCCTTGACATATATAATAAAGCTATTTTCGAAGCTTTTTATCATCTCAGCTTCACTTATGTATCTTACGCCATCGACCACAACAATTTCGTCCTTAACCCATATGATGTCCTGTTTCATTGCCTTTGCAACAATGTCATCTCCAAAAGCATCTCTGAGAGATTTACCTAGCTTCTGAAAGTTTTCTCTTTCAGGGGGAAGATAGAGTCTTGAAAGAATATCTTTGAGAATATCACTGAATCTCAGCCTGTTCGTTCCATATCTATTGCTTAAGTATTTGCACACCTTTGACTTCCCGGAACCTATCCTTCCTGAAATGCCTATAACTGTCATTGTCCTAAATTAAACTTCTTGGAATATAAATAATACCCTGTGATATGCTGCATGACATTTTTCAGTAAGTAGATGGAAAAATAGTAAAAATACAATATAATATCTATGCTATGTTTATATCTTAAAAACATCAATGTTTTATAATTCATTGTTTGGTTAATAAAGACCTAAAGGATGTAAGTATAAAGGTGAATCTTTTGGAAAAAATTAAATATAAAACTACTGAGGAAGTTAAGGTGCCTGAGAGCCTTATCAATCAGGTTATAGGTCAGGAGGATGCAGTAGAAATTATAGTCAAAGCTGCCAAGCAGAAGAGGCACATTCTTCTCATAGGAGACCCTGGAACAGGGAAATCCATGCTGGGCAGGGCAATGGCTGAACTTTTGCCTACAGAAGAGTTGGAGGACATACTTGTCCATCCAAATCTTGAGGATAAAAATAATCCGCGTATTGAACTGGTCAAGGCAGGTACCGGTGAACAAATTATTAAAGGTTACAGGGATCAGAGGAAGAAGGCCGAAGCCCCTATAAATCTAATGTTCAAAGCGCTCTTTATTATACTTGGTTTAATTATAATTTATTATACTATTGTGATGCGCCAGCCCTATATTCTGTTTCTGGGTATTATTGCCTTTGTGTTCCTGCTAATGGGACGTCAGTATGTTAAGGTTAAGGATGATGTTCAGGTGCCTAAGCTGCTGGTAAACAACAAGGACAAAAAGGTTGTTCCGTTTATAGATGCCACAGGGTCACATGCTGGCGCCCTTCTTGGTGATGTACGTCATGACCCATTTCAGAGTGGTGGCCTTGAAACCCCTCCTCACGAACTTATCGAGGCAGGTGCTATTCATAGAGCACATAAGGGAGTACTTTTTGTGGATGAAATTGCCACACTGGGAATGTCATCCCAGCAGTCCCTGCTAACAGCAATGCAGGATGGAAAATCTTCCATTACAGGTCGGAGTGAGAGGTCAAGTGGGGCAATGGTTAGAACAGAACCTGCGCCATGTGAATTTGTGCTGGTGGCGGCTGGTAATCTTGAAGTTATGAAACATATGCACCCTGCCCTGAGGTCAAGGATAAGGGGTTCCGGCTATGAAATTTATATGAAGAATGTTATGGAGGATACGCCGGAAAACTGCGAAAAGCTTGTGCGTTTTGTTGCACAGGAAGTTATCAAGGACACCAAAATCCCACATTTTACAATGAAAGCTGTTGACCTTATTATCAAAGAAGCCAGAAAAAGGGCAGGCCGCAGCGGAAATCTAACCTTAAAACTGAGAGGTCTTGGAGGCCTGATAAGGGCTGCTGGTGATGTTGCTATAAGCGAAAATGCTGAATCTGTAGAACCTGAACATGTAATCAAGGCTAAGAGTATTTCAAAAACTCTGGAACAGCAGATTGCCGACAGATACATCAGCCAGAAGAAAGATTATGAAGTATATAAGACAGAAGGTGCTGAAATTGGCAAGGTCAATGGTCTGGCTGTTATTGGTAATGACAGTGGTATTATTCTGCCGATTGTGGCTGAGGTTACTCCTTCTCAGAGCCGGGATGAAGGGAAGATTATTGCAACAGGCAAGCTCAAGATTATAGCCCGAGAAGCTATTCAGAATGTCTCTGCAATTATTAAAAAGCATACAGGCATGGATGTTTCGAAATATGATGTTCATATCCAGTTTCTCCAGACCTATGAGGGTGTGGAGGGTGACAGCGCAAGCATAAGTGTAGCCACAGCAGTATTTTCTGCTCTTGAGAATCTGCCTGTAAACCAGAATGTTGCCATGACAGGCAGTTTGAGTGTCAGAGGTGATGTACTACCTATCGGAGGTGTCAATGCTAAGATTGAGGCAGCAATAAGTGCAGGAATAGGCAAGGTTATTATCCCCAAGGGTAACATGAAGGATGTCATGCTGGACACAACGAAAAAGGGGGAAATCGAGGTAATTAGTGTTAAAAGCCTTTCTGAAGTTCTTGAACACGCCCTTGTATGGGATAATGCTAAAGAAGGGCTTATTGGACGTTTTAAAGACCTCATACAGATTTCTACTTCTATGGAAGGGGCTATCAATCCAAAGGAATCTAGCAGCAAAAAGGATTTGTTATGTAATGGCTTTTGAATATTGAATATAAAAACAAAAAAAGTATTAAAAAGGTGTTATGGGATGCTATATCCAGCACGGCGCCATGCCTCTGTTCCCCCTTCGAGGTAGTAGATATTTTTATAGCCGAGTTCGTACAGCGACTCAATTGCAGGAAAGCTCATGGGCCCTCCCATCATGTCGTACACCACTATCTTTGTTGACCTGTCCTTTGGCAGCTTGTAAGCATATTGCTTTATCTTGTTGTAGGGAATAACGGCATCTGTGCCACGAATATTCTGCACGGGTACGTTGACATCCACGAGAAAGATATTCTCGCCCTGGTCCAGCATTGTCTTCAATTGTTGGGAAGATATTCCACGATGCTCTACATTTACAGCATTGGATGCCTGAGTTTTTGTACCAGTTCCATTATGAATACAGCCTGCAAAGAGCAAAAGAGTCGCCAATAAAAGTAATCCAACTATTCTGTTCATATGTAACAAACAGATTTTAACAAGATTAAAGGAATTATAGATTTCTGTAATGTCTCAGGCTGCTGAAATATGTACTTTCAATATTCAGTGGAAAGTTATTTAAATAGAGTCTAGTGAAATCAATTCTTAAGAGTATCATTTAATTTCAACTACCCTTCTATTAGAAGGGGGGTTTTATTGCCCAAATGAAATGGAAGTAATATAGAATGGTGAGATAATTGCAGTTGAGATATTCGATGGTCAGAAAGGTAATTAATCTTTTAATTCTCGTTGTAGCTATTGTGTTGGTTTACTTTTACTGGCATAAATTTCTGTCTCTTGCCGATACTACATTAAAATACCTCAAAAACATAATATTAAAATATGTGCTTTTAGCCTTCTTTGTATATCTTACTGTTATAGTTGTGATAGCTGCCAGATGGAAAACCATTCTTGGTTATCTGGACTATAGATTTAAAACTGCCTCTCTGGTTCCTATCATTTTTGGAACAGTACCTATAAATAATCTCACGCCTGCCAATCGTATGGGAGGGGAACCATTAAGGATTCTCTGGATTAAAGAAAAGTTTGGTGTTTCCTATACTCCGGCAATTATGTCTGTATTATTCGAAAGAATTTCAGAAGCTATACCTGGAGTTATTCTTATCGGTTTTACTCTGTATTTCATGATATCCTTTTTTCAACCGGATTATAATCTTATCAGAATTATAAAATATATCCTGATTATTATCTTGGTTCTGAGTTTGGCTTTCTATATTTTTAGAACAAAACTTACATCATTGAGAGTTGGATTTGGGGCATATTCAACGAAGCTCCGGCCAGCTCTTGTGCCCGCCCTTCTTTATTCTATTTTTATATGGGTGCTGGATGCCACAAGGCTTAAGCTTATAGCTATGTCTTTTGGTGTGCCAATATCATTCAAGCTTATTATAATAGTCACAATTCTCTTTATTGTACTGGGCGCTATACCTTTGACCCCCGGAGGTCTAGGTATTGTTGAAGGCGGAGTTATCCCTGTGTTAAATGCTTTTGGTATTCCTCTGGGTGTGGCGATAGGGATAGTAGTTGTGGAGAGGTTTATATCCTACTTTTTGGGCAGTATAATCGGTTTATTTTTTCTATTACATTTTGGAGGACTTAAAATATGGAAAAATAAAGGATAGTACTGAGCAATCTATTATAGCTTATTAAAGAAACTCATGGTACTGGACAACGCTAGGTTGTGTAAAACTCATGTTTGTATAAAAATAAACTAGATATATCCTATGAATCAAAGATTAGGTAGAAAATTCATAAGATATATGGTTTTACACAGTCTGACGTAGCGTAGAATCATCAGGTCTTTACTCGTGGGAGTATGTCAGTATTATTCTATAAGTCTATAAGTCTATAGCTAATAACTTGGTTGGAGCGACGACAATATATCAGGGATGTTATCTTCTGAGCTCCTTCACTTTTTCAGCTATTACGTTGCCCATTTCCTCTGTAGAAGAATTCCCTCCCAGATCTGGTGTTCTAAATCTTCTCTCTCTTAACACCTCCTCTACACTCTTTTCTATCAGTGCACCTGCTCTATCCTCTCCAAGACTCTGAAGCATCAGGGCTCCTGCCATAATCTGAGCTATTGGATTGACTATTCCCTTGCCGGCGATATCCGGTGCAGAACCATGCACAGGTTCAAACATACTCACACCTGTCGGATTAATATTTCCGCTCGAAGCCAGTCCTATCCCGCCCTGAATCTGTGCCCCTAAATCTGTGATAATATCTCCAAACATATTTGGGGTGACAACAACCTTATATTTCTCTGGCCTGCTCAGGAAGAACATGGTTATGGCATCCACAAAAGTGTATTCAGTCTCCACTTCAGGGTAGCCCCCAGCCACATCCTCAAAAACATCCCTCCAGAGAGAATAAATATGGGTGAGAACATTAGCTTTATCCACACTTGTAACTTTCTTTTTATCCCTGGCAATAGCGAGCTCAAAAGCATACTCAATCACCCTTTTTGCTCCTTCTTTTGAAATAACACCTATCTGGTATGCAATCTCCTCACTCCCGTCGCTCTCAACATCAATGTTAAACTTGAGGTTGTAAAGTTCTCTCAGCACATCAAGCTCTATTTTACTTTTTCTGCCCTTAAATCTGTCTCCTATGCCCACATAAAAATCCTCTGTGTTCTCCCTAACTACATAGAAGTCTATATCTCTCTCGCCTCTGAGAGGACACTCAATACTCGGGTAGAGCTTAACAGGTCTGAGATTAATATACTGGTCATAATAGAAGCGAATCTTCAGTAGAATACCCTGTTCCAAGACACCTGGCTTAACTCTGGGGTCGCCAACTGAGCCAAAGAAAATTGCCTTCATTCTCTTAATCTCTTCCAGAGCATCATCAGGCAATAACTCTCCTGTACTTATGTAATGTTGTCCACCAAAAGGATATTCAACAAAGTCAAACTCTATATTCTCAACCTCTCCAACAGCTTCAAGAACCTTGAGACCTTCTCTGATAACTTCACTGCCAACGCCATCTCCAGGAATAACAGCTATTCTGTACATAATGTCACCACTCTAAATTCTTTAAGGAATCAATCTTATTAAATCTTATGGTATAAATATAGCGGGACAGAATAATTTATCAAAGTTCCAGCATGGTACCTATGCCTTCATCTGTGAAAAGCTCAAGAAGTATGCTGTGACTAACCCTGCCGTCTATAATATGAGCAGCTTCAACATCGTTCAGTAGAGCTCTTTTGCAGGCTTCAATTTTCGGAAGCATTGAACCCTGTATTATCTTTCTTTTTATAAGGGTTTTTATTTTTGTTGTCTTCAGCTTTTTTATCAGACTTCCCGTGTCATTGACATCCATGAGTACTCCAGGTACATCGGTGAGGACTATAAGCCTCCTGGCTTTTACTGCTGAGGCTATTTCCCCTGCCACAGTGTCAGCGTTGAGGTTCAGGCTTTCTCCCTCTTCAGTCAATCCCACAGGTGAAATAACAGGAATATAATCATTAGAAGTAAGAATTTCAAGAATTTCAGAATTTATATTTTTGATTTCTCCCACATAGCCAAGGTCAACTTCAAGTTCCTCTCCGTCCCTGATTATCTTCTTTGGACTGCTCTGTTTTGCAATTATAAGCCTTCCATCTTTTCCTGAAAGCCCCACTGCTGGACAGCTATATGCATTGAATTTTGACACAAGTTCTGTATTTATCTTCCCAACAAGTACCATTTTAACTACGTCGAGAGTATCTTTGTCTGTAACTCGAAGTCCTGATATAAATTTTGGTTCAATTCCCATCTTTTTCATAGCTGTTGTAATTTCTGGTCCGCCGCCATGTACAATTATAGGCTTCATACCGACATATTTCAGAAGGATGGTGTCCTTTATTGTCCATTCCATGGCTTTACTATCAAGCATGGCATGACCGCCATACTTTATAACAACATAGCTATTATAGAACTTCTCTATATATGGCAGAGCTTGGGCAAGAATTTCTGCTCTGAGAGCTTTTTCATTCATTGTAAATATTCTTGACTTTCAGTGTATTTAAAGATTTGTTTCAGGATGCTGTGTCGCTTAACTCACATTAATTATCATATTGTATGCAAATAATTTCAATGAAATTTCCTTCATCATATTCTCAAACTTTTTAGCATTTACATACTCCCCCAAGTTTCTCTTATAATTAGAAAATGCTGTTTCGGCCTTCCATCTCTGTCAAGTTTTCATATCCATGAGATTTAAACTTCATAATCTTTTCAGCCCTTTCCCTGTAACTTCTTGATTTAGTAGATGCATTCTTTCTAATCTTAATAGCAGGTTTGATTCCCTTCTCTTTCAGGGATCTGAAATTATCCTTTGTGTCATACGTTCCATCTACTATAACCTTAGTTATTTTTCCCCTATTTGAACTCTCATCCAATCAGCTCTTTAAACTTCTTAGAATCACCAGTATCTTCCATAGTAACTCTAAAAGCAGTTACTTCTTTTGTTTTCGTGTTAATTGCAAAGTGTATCTTAAGATATCCCCTTTTGAGTTTCCATTTGTGTCTTAACTATTCTCCACGTTTAGTTAAATTAATGCCAGTAGCATCGATAGCTAAAGTTATGGGTTCTACCTAGTCTATAATGGATTCGTTCAGGCATAACTTGCTTATTTTCTATGAATAGTGGCAGGGTCAGGCTTTTTGATACTAGGAATAAATTCAATCAATACTTTTATAAACCCTCAGTCTGGCGGAAGAGTAGTTTGAATCCTATATGCAATAATGCCAGAAAACGAATGAAACTCTCAGAATAAGTACATGGTCTATCTCACCTGTTCTTATTCATTGTATCTAAGTCATTATCCCAGCTAGCTAAGAATTCCATGTCTAAAAGTAGTTCACCACGTCAGGTTGTGTAAAAACTCATGTTTCCATGAAAAACGTGCAACATATGCACATTAAATCAAAAGATGGGTTATAAAATTTACAAAATTGGTGTTTTTCACACAGTCTGACGTCTTACTAATTCATTATTATTCTTTCCAATTCCTTTTGAAACAAAGATTATAAATATTAGAATATAGAGATATACCTCATGTTTTATCTAAAATTATTTTTACAGGTGATACAAAATGGAAAAATCGAAATCAGTAGGGATATTACTGGTAGTAATCCTATTGGGTAGTAGTATTTTCGCTGGAAGTGTAATGGCACAGACTGCTGGGAAAAATAATAAGTCTTTGAAGGCTTCTATAAATCCTGTTCATTTGGAATCATGGCAGATTATAACACCTTTTGGCATATACAATGTAACTAGGACAACCACAATATATAAAACACCAGATGGTGTTACACATATGGAAGGTATACGCATAAGCAATACACAACCAAACATAATAGAAAATCAAGGAATAAGTAATGGGAGATAATTATTTATCTATCATTTTTTTTTGAAACGGCTTTGTGTATAAAGTCTTATTTTTTATCTACTTTATACACAGGCGATACTTTTTTACACACAAAGTCAACAATACAAAAAAGTTTAAATATTCTACAGTAAAATTATAATTGATGGAGAATTTCAGGTTCACCCGTGTGGAGTTTGCAGGTTCTCTTGGTGACTTGGGTACTTTGATACCTCTGGCAGTCGGTCTGATTGTTATAGATGGTCTGAGTTCCAGTATTGTCCTTCTTATGGTTGGGATATTTTATGTTTCTGCTGGGATTTATTTCAAAATACCCATGCCTGTTCAACCTTTGAAGGTGGTTTCCGCTATAGCAATAGCTATGGGCCCAAAAATTGTTACTCCAGAAGTACTTGCAGCTTCGTCACTTCTCTTTGGTGTTATATTAATTGTAATCTCCATAACTGGAATAATCGATTTTCTTGGCAGGTTTTTCACAAAGCCTATTATCAGAGGTATTCAGCTTGGTCTGGGCCTGATTCTTGTATCCAAGGCTCTTGTTCTTATTACCATTCCACAGCTTTTTATAGTTCCTGGAATGATTCTGCCGAGATTTATACATGGAATTCCTCTTTCACAGAATTTAATATTTGGAATAGTTGGCTTCTTTCTTGTTCTTATTCTCATAAATTCGAAGCGTTACCCTGCTGCTCTTGTGATAATAATAGTGGGAGCAGTTATGGGACTGTTTATTGGAGGGACCAGAGGAATGCCTTTTTCCCTTGGCCCAACTGAAATCAGACTTTTCTTCCCGAATAAAGCCAATTTCATGACAGCATTTTTTCTCCTTGTTCTTCCTCAGATTCCCCTTACAATAGGTAATGCTATAATTTCAACAGGTGATACAGCCAAAAGCCTTTTTGGAGTTGAAAAGGCGAAGAAAGTGACTTATAAAGCTCTTGGTATGAGTATGGGTATTGTCAATATCATTGTTGGTGCTTTTGGTGGCATGCCAATGTGCCATGGTACAGGTGGAATGGCTGCTCACTACCGCTTTGGAGCAAGAACAGCCGGGAGTAATATTATTATTGGTACGATTTTTGTGGTTCTTGCACTTCTGTTTGGCAAAGTTTCTGTATCTCTTCTGACATCAATACCTGCTTCAGTGCTTGGAGTGCTCCTTCTGTTTGCAGGTCTTGAGCTTGCACTTCTTGTCAGAGACCTTAAGAATATTAATGACTATTTTATTTCTTTGCTCATAGCCGGGATTGCAGTGGCCACAACAAATATGAGTTATGCTTTTATTGCTGGAATAAGTGTGAAATATATTATAGATACTATGAAGATAAGACTATAAGACTCTAGGCTTGATTACATAAAAATAGTTATCTTTTAAGTATGAGCACCATTTCAACAGCAAAGGCAAGGAAGGCAGCAGCAAGAGGAACTGCAAACAGATTGAGTGCAGGCAGAAGGTCTCTGAGACCAAATAAAGCAAGTGAGATATTCAGAGTTATAAAAATTGCTTTTGCAAGCTGTTTGTTGTAGAGTTCATTGATGAGAGGTACCTTTTCTTGTCCTACCTTCGAGCTGTATTTCTGAATCCAAGTAAGCATTGGTACAATGTGATACATGGCCCCGATCATGGTTAAACCAACCCAGCCTGCAAGAATGTAATGTACATGGGTAAAGCTTCCCGGAAAACCGGTAAGAGCAGAGCTCAAGCCTGCAGTGACTCCTGCTACTCCAAAGATAAGAGCGTATGCCATAAATCTTGCGCTTATATCTGTTTCAGATACAAACGTATT
Source organism: Methanobacteriota archaeon (assembly GCA_003229935.1). Taxonomy (GTDB): domain Archaea; phylum Hydrothermarchaeota; class Hydrothermarchaeia; order Hydrothermarchaeales; family BMS3B; genus BMS3B. The sequence goes on from QIGD01000006.1 coordinate 14,944, forward strand.
TAGTTTGCTGAGATATGTTTTTGCAATATTAAAGGCAAAGAGATAGAAGCCTAAAAGGAAGATAATTGAGGAAAATATAAAGAGGCTTCCTTTCTGGGAGAAGCTCAAAAACATTCCAATTGCTCCTATATTTGCTATAAGGAAGTGAATCTCACCGAGCCTACGGCTGTAGAGTTTCTTCAAAGCAAGCATTGGGAATAACTCATAGAACCCTCCAAAGGTTGTCATTGCAATAAAACCAATTGTTAAAATATGGGCATGCTCTAAAATATTAAAGCCTGTTATTCCAAGAGTTCCTGTTAAAGCATAGGCAGAGCCGATTATAAGATAAGCTACTGCAGCTAGGAAAAACCATATTGCCAGACTGAGTTTGTAGAAATTTTTAACACTTAGTGTAGTTGCATATATTTCAATGGCAAATATCAGGAAAGAGACAAAAGCTATAAAACCTGCCACTTTAAGAAAGCTGTATTCAATAAGAAAGGAATATGCAAGAGAGATAAATGCTATATTTACAAGGATAAACTGAATCTCTGCAAGCCTTTTGTACCTGATTTCAGTTCCTATAATTGTTGGAATGAGTTGATACATTGAGCCCATTATTACAAGGGTGAAAAAGGCTCCAGCGATAAGGTGAGTGTGGACGGATTTAAAGTTTCCATAGCCCAGAGCATCAAGGGCGCCAAACACTACCCCTAATGCAAGATAAACCAGTGATGCCACAAAAAATCTTACTGGCAATAGTCTGAGCAGTCTTCTCATCTAATTCACTTCTCTGTTATTTTGACTTTCCATAACCCCTGGTCTTGGGTTGCTTTGCAGGTATATCCTTTACTCTCTAGCATTACAATAACAGGTACTGGTTTTACCTCGACGAGAATCTCGAGCTTACCCAACTCCTTGAGCTTCTCGAGTATTATCTGCGGTCTCTCGCTGTGCTGTATACCTCTGACATCCAGAATCTCCATATTATACCCCCTTCAGTTTATTATTCAGTTCTTCCTCATTTATATACCCTACTACTGTAATATCAACTTGATTCGCAAGCTCTTTAAGAGATTTTTTTATGCTCTCTGCAAGCTGAACACCCAGAGGGCAGAAAGGGGAAGAAGGTCTGAATTTAAGTGCAATATTATCATCAGATACTGCAAGGTCTTCAATAAGACCCATATCATATACACTCTGTCCTGTGTGGGGGTCTATTACACCTTTAAGTTTCTCTATAACTCTACTCTCTTCTACCATTTCTATCACCTATATTAATATGGTTAACCGAATATATCCGATTTGCCCCGAAAATGTTCAGAAGCCGGTTAGTGTGCTCTGTTTCATTTTTGTTATTTTAACCTCTTCTTCCTCGCCTCCGAGCTGTGCTTTAATACTCTGAGCCAGTTTATTGCCAATCAGAGCAACTGATGCGATTTCTTTAATACTGGCTTTTTTAATCTCTTCAATAGTTTTAAATCTGTTATATAATTTCCTGGCTCTAACTCTGCCGATACCTTTAATTCCAACAAAATGTATGAGTTCTTCTCCTATACCATGTTTAACTCTAAGTCTCAACTCTGAAATTTCTCCCATCTTCGTGAAGCCGAAGAGCCTTGCTATTACATCCATCGAGTACAAAAGCCAGTCGGCAGCTTCCACCCGGGAGCGTATGTCTCCTGGCGCAAGATTGTACTTGGTCAAAAGGAAATCCTCATTTCTCTCTTTTATCCAATCAATAAAGAAGAGGGTGGTTTTAATTTCTGAGAGGAAATCTTCGTATCCCCATGGGTCAGAGTATTGCGATGGTGGAGGAAAAAGAAGGAAATCTTCCATTTCATCTGCAGCAGCAATGCACATATCATAATCCTTCTTTCTCAGGTAGAGTTTGTTCAACTCAGAGGTTTTTGTTATTGCATGAAGAAAAGAAAATTCTGAGGAAGGTTTTTCCTGAGAAACTTCTATGGCATTTTTAAGTATTAACGCACTCATTGGGTCAATATAAAGTTCTGAAGTGCGCTTTCCAAATTCTGTAGCGCTTCCATTTTCTAGAAATCCTTTTTCAGTGAGAAACTCTACAATCTTATTGAGAAGTGCCTCAAGAGCATAGCTTTCCTGCTGGTAGCCAAAGAAAGTTTTGGAAAAGAAGTCTAGAAGTTCTTCAGTATTTGAGGCATAACCCATGGCAAAAGTGGCAAGAGTGTGGGTTCTGAGACTGGATTCAACAGCAAGCTTTGAATAAATATTTTCAGGTTCAGCAAGAATGTAGTTATCAAGAAGGAAGTCTTTTTCCTCATCACTTCTTGCTATTAGAATAGCCTCACCGAAATTGTCATATTTTGGTCTTCCTGCCCTGCCGAGCATCTGCTTTATCTCCATCACAGAAAGCTCAACATAGCCGTAGTTTGAATCATATCTTCTATATTCTCTTACAACAACTCTTCTTGCTGGAAGATTGACTCCTGCAGCAAGAGTGGGTGTTGCTGAGAGTATCTTTATCAAATTTTTCTTATAGGCTCTCTCGACTATCTTCTTCTGCTCTATTTCTAGACCTGCATGGTGGAAGGCACTACCTCCTTCGACAGTTCTTGCAAGCTTTCTGCATATCTTTGTGGGTTCTGGAAGAACATGAAGAATTTCCTGCCCAATCTCCTTGAGAAGCTTTTCTTCTATTATTCCTGAGCCCTTCAGTTTTTTTGCTGCTTTTACAGCAAAGCTCTCAGCACCCCGTCTGGTATTTATAAAAATAAGGCTCTGCCCTTCTCTGTTCACTGTATCAAGGGCAAGGGCAAGGGCAGGCTCATCAGAGTTTTCTATTTCAAGACTGCTGGAATTCGAGAAGATAATCTTCCCATCAAGATAAATACCCTCTTTAAGCTCAACAGGTCTCCAGTCAGAGGTTATGAGTTCTGCGCCAAGCCAGTCTGCAACTTCCCTTGCATTGCCCACAGTGGCACTGAGTGCTAGAAGTCTGAGATTTTTATTTATATGCAGAAGTCTTGCAATGGTTACCTCGAGGGTTGCACCTCTTGAAGCATCATTTATAAGATGAATTTCATCAGCTACAACACAGCTTACCTTGCTTATCCAGGAAGGACTGTGCCTTATCAGGGAATCAGCCTTTTCGCTTGTTGTTATTATTATATCATAGCTTTCCAGCCATCTGGCACCTGTATCATAGTCACCTGTTGTCAGGGCAACTTTTAAGCCGAGTGTTTCATATGCCTTCAATTCATCAAATTTTTCAGCGCCGAGAGCTTTTAGTGGTACTATATATAAAGCCTTACCTCCCCTATCAATAAGATTTTTTATAATCAACATTTCACCTATGAGAGTTTTACCGCTGGCAGTGGGTACCGCTATAACAAAGTTCTTTTCAAGGTTTAGAAGGCCTTTTCTCAAAGCTTCCTCTTGAGGAGGAAAGAATTCATTTATACCTTTTTTCTTTATTATCTCAATAGCCTTTTCTGGCATTCCATAGTTATAAAGCTCTTCAACTTTCATATTTATTACCAGCGGAATGGATAATCAATACGAGGGCAAGATTTTTTTATTTAAAAGGAAAAATATCTCTATGGAAATTATTCCTGTGATTGATATAATGAATGGCAAAGCTGTTCATGCTATAAGAGGGGAGAGGAATAATTATAAGCCCCTGAAGAGTATTTATTCAGATATTTCTGACCCTGTTGAAATTGCAGAGAATCTTCCATATAAGAGGATTTATGTGGCGGATCTAGATGCAATTATGGGAGATAATTCTAATTTCAAAATTATAGAGGAGATTTCAGAATATAAAAGGGTTATTCTTGACTCTGGTATAAAACACAGTAATGAGTTGAATCTCTACAGGGATTTATCTATAAACCCTGTTATTGGGACAGAAACTCTTGAGTCCATGGAAAATCTAAAAGAAAACCTGCAAATTTCTGAGGAGGTTTTTATGAGTATAGATATTAAAGATGACAGGGTTATTTCTCCCTTTCTGGATTTGACTCCTCTGAAATGCTTTGAACTTTTTTATGGGAAGGGGATTGAGAATTTTATTTTTCTTGAGATATCAAGCGTAGGCACTATGTCTTTGCCTTCTTTTGATTATCTAGATAAAATTAATAAAAAAGTCAAAGTTCTGGTTGGAGGTGGTATAACTAAAAAAGATATTAAAAAATTAAAAGAGAGGAATGTTTTTGGAGTCCTTATGGGGACTGCCTTATATAATGAATTGGTTTAGAATTGTTTCATGATCCTCTGGGCAAGGAAACCCACCTCTTTAGAGGTGGGAGGAATTGCCCTACCTCCATTTTAAAATGATTTTTAATCCAATCTAAACCAACAGGCGTTTCAGCCTGCTCACTGATTCTAGCACTATCAGGTGTATAGGTTTGATTTGCATGTTTACGACAGGGACTCGTATGTCCTGTCCCCTCTTGCCAGAGAGTAGGTCCTCTTCGGAGCTGTTATTGGCCAGTACTTTGCGAGGCACACTGAGAGTTTCCTCTCTGTTTAATGCCCCAC
>QIGD01000007.1 GCA_003229935.1 Methanobacteriota archaeon
TACCGATTCAGGAACGATTTTAAGAAAATTAACCAAATTGAAATCAACAAGGAATATGCTTTCAGATCTGTCTCTCTTCCTGAACCTGAACTGTATGAAACAGAGGGTTATATAGGGGTGGATTTGACTACTACTGGTCATTGTGCTGTTGTTTGAAATCCTAAAACAGGCAAGGTTTTAAAAATGGGTAAAATGACGTATCATATTCATAAGAAATACAAGAGTATTAGTAGGTATTTGCAGACTAAAGGTAAGTATAGGAAGGTTAAGCAAATCAGGAATCGAGAGCAGAAAATAATAAATGAGTTGAACCATAAGATGAGTCGAAAGATTGTCGATATGGCAAAAGATAGTAAAAGTGGTTTGAAGATGGAGAACTTGGAAGGCACTCGTAATGCCAAATCTACTAGGTCGTTCAGGTATTCCCTGAACAGTTGGTCGTTCTATCAGCTTCGACAGATGATAGAATACAAGGCTAAGCTGCTCGGAATACTTATTGTCTATATTGATTCACATGTACCAGTCAAGAATGTTCAAGATGTGGACTGATAGGCAGCAGGAATGGCAAAGTGTTTAAGTGCCCCCACTGTGGCCACGTTGGCCATGCTGACGTAAATGCTGCGTTCAATATAGCATTGCGTTAAGGCATAGGTCAATCTGTTGCACTGTGGTATCTGCAAAAGATTTCGCCAAACTTTAAGTATTGATGCATACCCTATTAGTATGAAGCTTAATAGTGGTGATGTTAAGAAGACCGTTCTCTGGGTTGTCAAGTACAACTTGCCCACAGGTTTCGTAGCTGGTCAGTTTGGCGCTAGCCGACGTAGTGTCCAACAACTTGTCAGGGAGTATATGGAGACTGGTAGGATACCTGTCCTCAAGCAGCCGTAGACCCTATGTGAAGTACCCAGCGAACCTGAGGGGTTGATCCTTCTGGCGAAGGCAAAGCATAAGTGCGGTGCCTCGGGGATAGGATATCACCTTAGGAAAGCCCGCGGAATCCTGGTTGACAACAATCTGGTGCACGCAATTCTCTTGGAGGAAGGCATGGCAAGAGAAGAGCCGAACAAGAGACGTAGAAAAACGCCATGGATACGTTATGAGAGGCATTACAGCCTTAGCGCCGGTCACATGGACTGGCACCAGCACCACGATGGCAGGTGGGCCTGTGTGGTCCTGGATGATGCCAGCCGGAAGATTTTCTCTGGCGGTGAGTATAGTAGCAGGAGTGCTGATGCAGCTCTAGGGCTTGTGAAGGAGGTACTCGATAAGTATGGTAATATTCGGAGGCTCAGGGAGGTTATCACAGACCATGGGAGCGAGTTATATGCCAACAAGAGGGACAAGGATGACGGTGTGAGACACCGGTTCGAGGAGTTCTGCCAGAAGAACGGTGTCAGGCACATACTGTGCAGATACAATCATCCGCAGAGTAATGGCAAGCTGGAGAAATGGTTCGGCCTCTACAGGCGGCACTGGGACGATTTTGAGAGTTTTGAGGTATTTATAGACAGGTATAATCTGGTCAGGCCGCATATGAGCCTGGACTGGACTAGACTAGTCTGGAGACACCCGAAAATGCATTCTGGAGTAAGCTACGGGGATACGTCCTCGGTAACTTCCTGAGCAGGGCAGAACCTAAAGAGGAGGCAGAATTATGAAACGAAATAATTACCAGATAACACAGCAGATACCATTATACGAAAAACATTTATATGTATTTCCAATAAAACATTACTGCTTAAGGATATTAATTCTCTATGAGGTGTATAAATGGGAATTTCAATTACCATAGCTTCTGGAAAAGGTGGCGTGGGAAAAACTATGCTTTCATCCAATCTCGGTATAGCTCTCAGTCAGTTTGGCAAGGATGTTACAATCCTTGATGCTGATATTGAAATGGCAAATCTTGAGCTTCATCTAGGTCTGGAGGGCATGAAGTTTGCCCTTCATGATGTTCTGGCTGGTGAAGCTGATATATCTCAGGCAGTATATAAAGGCCCTGAAGGCGTCAGGGTAATTCCTGCAGGGATATCCCTAGAGGGATTGAGAAAGGCTGACCCTGAGATACTTGAAGAGGTTCTGGGAAAACTACTGAAAGATACAGATATTTTAATTATAGATGCTCCTGCAGGTCTGGGAAGAAGTGTTGTGACTGCTCTTGCTGCAGGACAGGAGCTTATTATTGTGGCTAACCCGGAGATTTCGAGCATGAGTGATGCTCTTAAAACAAAGATTGTTGCAGCAAAGCTGGGGAGTCATATACTCGGTACAGTGCTTAATCGTGTTGGCTATGATAAAACTGATCTGACAGTACAGGAGGTCCAGCTTATACTCGAGACAAAGATTCTTGCAATAATTCCGGAGGATCCTGAGGTAAGGAGAAGTGCAGCATTTGGCAGTCCGGTGATTGTAAGAATGCCGAATTCGCCTGCTGCAATTGCGGTAAAGAAGCTGGCTGCAGATTTGATAGGTAAGAAATATATACCACCCAAACCAAAGAAGGAGTCATTTATGAAGAGATTGGTAACTGGTATATTTGGAGGGATATAATGGATTTTTCGACAATATTATATGCCATGCTTTCTTTAAGTATAGTCTTCAATGTACTCCTTCTACTCAGGTTAAAATATCTCAAGGATGACATATTGGAGCTGAAAGGTGGTGTAGAGCTTTCCAAGGAGGAACTTGAGCTGATTAAGGACAGACTTACAAAGATAAAGAATTACGACGACCTTAATGAGTAAAAAATCTACGTAGCCTGTGCAGAAATCCTCTTCCTTCAGGGTTATAGGTAACTCCAATGAGATTTGCTGCAAGGCTCAGAGTTTCTCTGGTAACTCTTGCTTCTGGATATTTAAGCACATATAACATCTCATAGGCAAGAGCCTCTTTTACTGCTTCATCGTCAGGCAGCACTGCTATTACTGAGGTGTCAAGAGTATTCTCTATTTCCTCCGCAGTTAGCTCATATTTCCTACCTCTTGCCATATTAATCACTGCCCCGGTTACCTCTGCTCCCATTCTTTCTGCAAGAATTTTCATTTTGAGGGCGTCACTCACACTGGAAACCTGAGGTACGGTAACTATAATTACCTCCTGCCCTCTGTCCATAACCATAGTAGCATCTCTTCCGGCAGGAGCATCAATAACGAGAATTTCAATATAAGCTGGAATTTCTTTTAGAAGAGTTTTCAGAGTTTCCATATTTTCCTCATTAAAGCCGTCAAGGGTTATACCTGCAGGAATGATTTTCACTCCCTCAGGCCCTTCATATATAACATCTTCGACTTCAAGCCTTCCCTTAAGGACATCAATCAGAGCTACAGGCGGATTTTTAAGTCCCATAATTATCTCAAGATTTGCCATAACAATATCGGCATCTACAACAGCAACCTTCTTTCCAAAAAGTGAAAGGGCCACAGCCAGATTGGCTGCTATGGTGGTTTTTCCTACTCCACCCTTTCCCGAGGCTACAACAATAACTCTTGTCATGAATCTTTCTCCCTGAGAGCCTCTATGCCTGGAAGTTTATCTCCACTGATCATAAGAAGAGAAGCTTTCCCTCCTGTGCTAATAAAGGATATCTTATCTTTTATACCAAGTTTAGATGTGATTGCACCGGTATGGCCTCCTCCTATACAGGTGAAAGCTTTGGTTTTGGCCATAGCTCTGACAAGCTCTTCAGAGCCCAGTGCAAAGCCTTCAATTTCAAATACACCGCAGGGCCCATTTGCAGCCACCATGCCGGCCTCTTTAATTATTGATGTATATTTTGCTATTGTTTCTATGCCAATATCCATAATCTTCAGATTGGGTATATTTTTCACATCCACTTCTAATCTTTCAGAGTTTTCTTTCACTGCCACGTCAGATGGGATTATAATTTTATCCCCATACTTCTTCAGAAGTCTTTTTGCCTCCTCTAAAATTTCTCCATCTCTGGCTAAAATAATATTTGTGTTAATCCTCCCTATATCTATACCCTTTGCAATTATAAAGAGGTTACCTATTACCCCTGAGGTTAAAACTATGTCTGCTATTCCTCTATCTAGAACGTTGGCAATTCCTTTCAATGAAGCCTTAGCCTTGGCTCCGCCGAAGGAAAAAATCCTTGGTCTTGCCTTATACCTTGCAATGGAGCTCAGAGTTTCAACCTCTTTTTCAAGAAGTCTTCCTGCAAAGCTGGGCAGTACCTGTGGAAAACCCACAACACTTGGCTGGTTTCTGTGAGACACTGCAAATGCATCATTTATATAAAAATCGACATAGGAAGAGAGCTTTCTTATAAATATAGCTTTTGCCTGTTCTTCAGGAGGCTTTTTTTCTATGGTGGGATGAACCTCCTCTGAGAGAAATCTTACATTTTCAAGGAGAAGAATCTCACCATTCTCAAGCTTACCAATATCCTCTCTGGCAGCTCTGCCGATTATATCATCAACATATATAACCTCTCTTCCAAGGAGCTGGCTTAACTTCTCGGCATGCATTTCAAGAGTTGTGAAATCTTCGAGCCCCGGTCTTGACTGATGTGCAATTAAAACCAGTCTGGATGAAGAGAGTTCTTTAATTGTAGGAATATGTCCTGCGAATCTTGAGTCATCAAGGATTATTCCGGTATTTGGTTCGAGAGGCGAGTTTATATCTATCCTCATGAGGACCTTCTTACTCTCCAGTCTTGCCTTGTTAATTATAGGAAGACCTATCATATAGTTGAAGTCTCATTACAAAACATATAAAATTTTTGTGGTTTTTCGAGAGGTTAGCTTTACAGTAAGCTATAAGTAAGCTGGAAAATTATATAAAAATGGTAGTTATGCCTATAGAGTTTTTTGATAAGAAAAAAAAGGAAAATAATAGTAGAAGTGAAAATGACAGTGATGACGCCATAGATGAGCTCATATCTAAAATCAAATCAAAAAGAAATAATGATGTACTTAGAGGAGAACATAAAAAAAAGAGCATTAAATATGATCTGAAAAAAGTTTCTAGCAGGAAAAAGAGAGTTAATAGTGAAGCTCCTCCCGGTCTGGATGAATTGAAAAACACAGAAGAAGTAGAAAAACATGGTGGGGAGGAGAGAGGGGAAATTAAGATGGGGGGTATTCTGGGTTCTATTTATAAAGAAAAATTAATGAGCAGGACTTCAGACCATTTTGGGACATTTGACAGGATAAAAAGTTTCAGCGAGGAAATTGTTGGTGAAGTGCTCAAGGAAACAAAAAAGTACAGAATTGTAAGAAAAACTGGGGAGAAACTGCCATACTATATCATATTTCTTCCTGACCTCTCAAATGAAGACAGAGAAAAAATAAATGCTATTGAACAACGTGCAATAGCTGAAATAAATATAAACCCTGACAATATTTCCAGCAGGACGAAGAGATGGGATACCTTCATGAATGAGGTAACTGCTCTGATAGACCTCCATTATTCAGAGATTCCAAAAGATAATAGGTATGCCTTTGCTGAACTTATAGTCCAGAATATGGTGGGTTATGGTCTGCTTGAACCTCTGCTGAATGATGATAATCTTGAAGAGGTCATGGTTATAGGCATAGGCAAAAGTGTATATGTTTACCATAGAACATATGGAATGTGTAGAACCAATGTGATTTTTGAAGATGACGAGGAAATAATGAATATCATAAACCGGATAGCAAGAAGTATTGCCAGAAGGGTTGATTTAACAGCGCCTCTTCTTGATGCTCGTCTTCCAGATGGTTCAAGAGTTAATGCTACAATACCTCCTGTTTCTATTGATGGCCCTTCTCTGACTATAAGAAAGTTCAAGGTAGACCCCTTAACTATAGTGGATATAATGAACTTTGGGACCATGACGCCAGAGCTTCTGGGCTTTCTATGGCTTGTTGTGGAAGGTTATGGTGTTAAGCCTGCTAATTTCCTTGTAAGCGGAGGTACAAGTTCTGGAAAAACCACAACTCTCAACTGTCTTGGCAGCTTCATACCACGGGTGGACAGGGTGATTTCCATTGAGGATACTGCAGAGCTTCAGCTACCACTTGAGCACTGGATAAGACTGGAGACGAGACCCACAAATGTTGAGGGAAGGGGCGAGATAAGTATGGAGATTCTTCTAAAAAATGTTCTTAGAATGCGCCCAGATAGAATAATTGTGGGTGAGGTCAGAGGTACAGAGGCTATGACACTCCTTGCAGCCATGAACACAGGGCAGAACGGATGTCTTGGAACAGTTCATGCAAATACAGCTAAAGAAACTATTACAAGACTTAATTCTGAACCAATGAGTGTTCCTAAAATAATGATTCCTTCTCTTGATTTTATATTCATGCAGAACCGTTTCTCATACAGGGGCAAAACTGTCAGGAGAATTAGTGAGATTGCTGAGGTAATTGCAAATGAAGACAATATTCCAAAAGTGAATATTATTTACGAATGGGACCCTAAGGATGATAAGGTAAAGCCTACCGGTATACCCTGTGTGCTTCTGAGGAAGATAGCTGAACTGAGGGGAGTTTCTTTTGAAGATGTGGAAGCTGAGATAGAACAAAGAGTTAAGGTTATAAATTATATGAAGGAAAACAATGTTAAGGGGTTGAAAAATGTTGATACGATTATAAATAGATATTATATTAATCCTGACGAGCTTCTCATGGAGATAGAAGGTTATCCTGTAAAACGGAAGGTAAAACAAGCTTTAAACAGAGCAACCTATACCCTGATGCCCGAGGAAGAAGAGGAAGGTGAGATTCTCTATGAGGATGATGAAAAGAAGATTGTAAAGGTTAAGACCCAGAGTAATCCAAAATATGTTGTGAAAATACCCCCTCTTAGAAAAAAAGAAATGGAAATGCTGAGAGAACTTGAGAATATGGCTATAAAGGAGGTTGAGATTGACCCTGATAACTTTGAGAATAAGGAAGAGGTAAGAAGAATTCTGTTTAAAAAAGTAATTGAAATAATTGAGAAGAAATTCTTAGAGCTTCCCTTCTCAAAGCGAAAAGATATTGCAAGGCTTGTTGTGAATAACATGGTTGGTTATGGCTTGCTTGATTTTATTCTTAATGACGAACAGCTTGAGGAGGTAATGGTTGTTGGCACTGGTAAACCCATATATGTTATTCACAGTAACTATGGGAGCTGCAGAACCAATCTTAAGTTTGAAACTGATGAAGATACCATAAGGATTGTGGAGAAAATTGCTGCTTCAGTGGGAAGGAGAATTGACAAGTCTTCACCTCTTCTCGATGCTCGCCTTCCAGATGGTTCAAGAGTAAATGCCACAGTTCCACCAATTTCTGTTGATGGCCCCACAATAACCATAAGAAAATTCAAGACAGACCCTCTGACAGTTGTAAATCTCATAGGTTACAGAACCTTAAATATTGAGGTTTCTGCCTATCTCTGGATGATTGTGGAAGGTCTTGGAATAAGGCCAGGGAATATTCTCACAGTGGGAGGTGCGGGCTCGGGTAAAACAACTACTCTGAATGTTCTAGGCAGCTTTATACCAACAACAGAAAGGGTTATAACCATTGAAGATACTGCAGAGCTTACTTTGCCTATTGAGCATGTTATCAGATTTGAAACAAAGCCGCCAAATGTTGAAGGAGTGGGTGAGATTACAATGGATGACCTTGTAAAAAACACTCTGAGAATGCGCCCAGACAGAATAATTGTTGGTGAGGTAAGAGGTGCGGAGGCAAGGACGCTATTCACAGCTATGAATACAGGGCATGACGGTTGTATGGGCACACTTCACAGCAACTCTTCTAAAGAAACTATAATCAGACTTACAAATCCACCTATGAATGTACCTAAAATTATGCTACCTGCCCTTAATCTAATTCTCATGCAGAATAAAATTTACAGTGAAGGTAATGAAATCCTTAGAAGAATTACTGAGGTTGCTGAGATTGTTACAGAGGATGAGGGAGACAGTGTAAGTCTAAATTATGTTTACAAATATGAACCAAAGGATGACCGTCTTGTACTGACTGGGCAGCCTTCAATATTAAAACAGAAGCTTTCAAAACTCAGAGGGATAACAGTAAAAGAGCTGGAAGAGGATTTGAAAGGCAGGGAAAAGGTTTTAAGATGGATGAATGAAAATAACATTGTAAAGATTGAAGATGTGTCAAAGATTATCAATAGATATTATGCTGACTCCAAAACCTTACTCGAAGAGGTTGAGATTCACACTCTTAACAGGTAGAGAAGATGTCAAACATATTGATGAGGCTAATTGAAAAGATAGGAGAAAAGACGGTTACAGGTGCCGAGGTTACTCTGAAGAGGGCAAGGGAGGTGTCTACGGCTCTCCAGGAACAGGATGATGCAGCAACATCTCTCATGGAGAGGAGAGTCAGGGAAAAGGAGGACAGAAAGAAACTTATTGAAGATAAGCTAATGAAGCTGAAGGAGGAGGTGTCCTATGAGGGTCTCCCGGAGGAGGATGAACTAAATCTTATTCCTGAAAGGGAAGAGTTAAAAATTCCTTTTTCGGTTAGAGTTGCCACTATAATCTCCGATTTCTTCTCAAAATACTCCTATATGCCTGGCTCTTTTTTTAAGAATATACAGGAAGACCTCTACAGGGCAAATATAATTATGCCAGCTTCAAAGTATGTTAGTCTGGCTATAGGCATCAGTGTTATTGTTGCTATAATTTCCGGTATTTTAGTGAGTGTGGTTGGCGGTTTAATGCTCGGTAGTATAGGTACTCTGCTTGGTTTTGTAATAGGCCCTGTACTTGGAATGTTTACTTTTATGTATTCAAAGATATATCCAAGAAAGAAGGTGAAGGCGAGAAGCGATGACTTCAGCAGAGAGTTACCCTTTGCCCTGCGCCACATGGCAACCATGCTCAGTTCTGGTTCAGGCCTTCTTGAAACTATGCGGAGTATATCAAGTAGCGAATATGGTGTGCTAAGTGAGGAATTTAATAGAGCTATGATGGAGATTGAGAAGGGTGCAACTATAGAAGAGGCTTATGACAGAATTAATCTGAGAATTAGTTCTGCTAGCTTTAAGAAAGCAACTAGGCAGATAATTTCCACTCTTAAAACAGGGGGTAATCTTGCCAATACTCTCAAGGTTATTGCAGAGGAAACTGCTACTGAGATGAGGATGAAGCTGAAGGACTTCATTCAGGTGCTAAACACTCTCTCTCTTATGTATATGTTTCTTACAGTGATAGCTCCGGTGCTCATAACAATACTTGTTATAGCAATGAGTTTTGCAATAAGAGGTGTTCTTATCCCGCCTATGATGATGTGGGTGGTTTATCTTGTATTCTTTGGAGCAGCGGTTTATATGTCAGTAATGATAAAGAAATTTGAACCGAAGGTGTAGTTATGGCAGATGAAAAGGAAAAGTTATTCCAGAAGCTTGCGAAGAGGGTAAGAGTACCGAGAAGGCTCATTCCAAAGAAATTTCTGGTAAAAATGGAGCTTCTTCTTGTTAAAGCCTATATAACTTTCTCAGCTACCGAATGGATTGGAATTTTCATAGCTTTTGGCATTCCTGTCTTTATCATTGTCAGTATTCTTGTAAATATTCTGGTTGGACTGGGCGCATTTGTTATGATAATGGTTATAATGTATGCATACCCTGTTATGCAGGCAAATAAGAGAATGGCTCAGGTTGAGGATTTTCTGCCTGATGCTCTTCATCATATGTCTGTTTCAATAAAGACAGGGCTGGTGCTAGATGCTGTTATTCAGGAGATTTCTGACTCGGACTATGGTGCACTGAGTGATGAATTTTCGAAGATTGTGCTTGAGATGAGAAGAGGGAGACCTTTGAAGGAAGCCCTTCTTGCATTTTCAAAGCGTACAGGGAGCAAGCAGATTGAGAGAGCAATAAGACTTCTTGTTGAGGGTATTGAGGTAGGAGGACCTATAAGTGATGTTTTGGAGGAAGTGGCAGAGGATATAAGGGCTGTGAGAGTTATTCAGAGGGAGAGGAGGTCCCTGACTATGCAGCAGATATCTTTTGTTGCTATAGCCTCACTCATGGCAGGTCCTTTTGTTATGGGAGTTGCTGCTTCGCTTCCGACTATCATGAAAGCAGCTGTGGGGAACTCTGCACAGGCAGCCCAGTATCCCCTTAAACAGCTGGCAGAGATTGTCCAGGCACTGAGCTTTTATGTTGTGGCTCAGGCAGTGGCTGCGGCTCTGATGATAGGTGTTGTTATGTACGGAGATATGCGCAAAGGGCTTAAATTTGCTCCTCCTATGGCTCTAATTGCTTATTTAATTTTTTATGTGATTAAGACTTTCATGCCCGGAATGCTTGGAACGTTTTAAATTTTCAGTTGCTCTAGAACCTTTTCCCTTATTTTCTCTGCTTCCGGTAGTTCTGCAACCAGTTTTCCATTTTTGATTAGGGGTAGAAGTATTTCCTCCATGGTATTTGAGCATTTATTGCAGGCTGGTTTTTCTTTTTCCTTTTCATGGATTACCTGTACGGTAAGGCATGTTGGGCATCTGTATACAAACTTTTTTCCTCCCAGCTTTCCTCGCTTGGCCACAGGCATGCCGTCAATTTCAACAATGTCAAGAGCAAAGTCTATTGTTGATGCTGCACTTATACTTGTTCCAACTCCAAAGCCGTCAGCAAGTTTAAGGTTAACAATATCCTCCTCATTTATTCCTCCAGATACAAAAATTTTCACATTTTTGTAACCTCTTATGTCAAGTTCCCACCTTACCTCTTCCACAATCTTTCTTATGTCTCCTCTTCTCGACTTGGGTGTATCTATACGCACACCATTAAGGTCTTTTATTGTTTCTGCAGCCCATACTGCCTCAATTTTTTCATCGCAGTAGGTGTCAACAAGGGCGATTCTAGGAATATTCTCTGGAAGAGCTTTGTAGTAGTATGTCCAGGCGAGTTTCTGGTCACCAACTATTATTATAAAAGCATGTGACATAGTTCCACTTGCCTTTTCATTTAACAGCTTTTCTGCAGCAATGCCAGAGAAACCATCGCACCCACCTATATAGGCGCTTCTGTCTATCATTGGTGATATTGCAGGATGCATTCTTCTTATTCCAAAGCTCAGTAATGGCTTTTCTCCTGCAAATTTTTTGAATCTGGCTGCTTTTGTGGATATTCCTGAGGCCTGGCATATCAGCCCTAGGATAGGAGTTTCAAGTTCACAGAATTCGGAGTAATAACCTTCTATTCTCAGAACAGGCTCTCTCTCGTGAAATATATTCCCTTCCGGAAGAGAGTAAACATCGATATTATAATCCTCGAGAAGTTTTGCAACTTCTTCAATTCCTGCCAGAATACCCCATGTATAGCCCTCGGGGAGTGAGCTAACAGAAACTTCGGCTATAACCTTCCTGTCAAGTTTTTTTCTTTTTAACACTTCTTTTGTCCTTCTGAAATATATGTCTGTGGTATCTCCTCTCTTTATTTCTTCTTCAGTGGCAGTATGAAACATTAGAATCACCGAAATAGTTTAAAGGTAGGAAAGTTTAATATTTTCGCATGAAGGTTGCTATAATAGGATGCGGTGCTATAGGTAGCTTTATAGCTGAAGCTATAGAATATGGAGGAATTGGGGCTGAAATCTCATATATTTATGATGTTGATAGGCAGAGAGCTGATGCACTTGCAACAAAGGTTGAAAGTAGAATAGCTTCAAGTTTTTACGAGATTTTAAATTCAGATGTTGACATTGTTATTGAAGCCGCCAGTAAAAAGGCTGCACAGGATATTTTGAAAAGGGCGCTGCCTGCAGGTAAAAGTGTTCTTCTTATGAGTATAGGTGCTCTTGCAGATATGAGTTTTCTGGAGGAAGCTTTTCTTCTTGCAGAGAAGGGAAATTCAAGGATATACCTACCTTCTGGAGCGGTGGGCGCACTTGATGCTTTAAAATCTGCCAGAGAAGCTGGCCTTGAGGAGGTAACTCTAATAACGACAAAACCTGTGCAGGCACTGATGGGAGCGCTTATAGATGTGAAGCTGGAGGAGATAGAAGAGAAAACTCTTCTGTTTGAAGGCAATGCAGGAGAAGCTATTAAAGTCTTTCCTCAGAATGTCAATGTCGCCATTGCGATTAGCCTTTCAGGTATAGGAGTAGAGAAAACAAAAGTTAAGGTATTTGCGGACCCTGATGCTGAGCTGAATATGCATGAGATTTATGCCAGAGGTGCCTTTGGAAGTCTTTACTTCAAAGTTGAAAATCTTCCATCACCCCAGAATCCCAAGACCTCTTATCTGGCCGCACTGTCTGCAGTTGCAACTCTGAGGAGGATTTCTTCAAGATTGAAGATTGGAACATGAGTGTAGATTCCATCGTGAACTACCCACGACTAAAGTCGTTGGTTTTCTGCTATGTCTGTCATAAAGAAGGGGCTTTCTTCTAATGAAATTGAAGTAGTATCTTACTTAGAATTCAATGAGATGTTCTTTTTACTACTATATAACTAAATTCATATGTTAAATACGAGATATATTAATCAAAACCGGTTATGAAAGGAAAGAGTTTTTAAACATCTCTCTGAATTCATCAAATTCGCCTGTAACAATAGCTTCTCTTGCATTCCTCATCAGTCTCTCCATAAAATGAATGTTGTGGAGTGTGACCAGACGCATGCCCAGAGCTTCATATACGCGCATGAGATGGCTTATATAGGCTCTTGTGTAGTGCTTGCAGGCATAGCAGCTACACCCTTCTTCAAGAGCCTCGAAGAGCATTAGATTTTTTGCCTTGGCTATATTGTACTTACCCTTTTCTGTGTACACTGCATTATGCCTTGCATTTCTTGTTGGAAAAGCTGAATCAAATATATCCACACCTCTGGCTATTGCATCAAGAACTTCAACAGGTGAGCCCACACCCATAAGATATCTAGGCTTCTCTCGGGGGATAGCTTTAATACTAATCTCAATCATTTCCATCATGACTTTCTTTGGCTCACCTATACTGAGTCCTCCTATTGCATAACCATCAAAATTAAGCTCTGCCAGCTCCTCTGCACTTCTTATTCGGAGTTCATGAAAAACACCTCCATGAGCTATACAGAAGAGAAGCTGTCCTTCTCTGCTTTTGACATCAAGACTCCTTTTTGCCCACTGTGTTGTTCTCTTCACACTATCTTCTGCCCTATTATAGCCTGTGCCATAGCTTGGACAGTCATCTAGAGCAAGGGCAACATCGCTTCTAAGAACTTCCTGAATACCTATTATCTTTTCAGGAGTTATAAGGTGTCTTGAGCTGTCAAAGGGAGAGGAAAATGTTATACCTTTTTTCGAAAAAACCGGAGAGAACTCCTCTCTTATAGCCTGGAAACCACCATTGTCAGTAAATATTGCCCTTTTCCAGTTCATAAACCTGTGTAATCCTCCGGCATCTGAAATCACATCTATCCCTGGCTTCAGGTAAAGAAGAAGGGCATTTGAAATAAGGGCTTCCACTCCAGCACCTATAAGTTCATGGTTTGAGAGTGTTTTCACACTTCCTTTGGTTGCTACAGGCATGAATACGGGGGTTTTAACTCTGTAATTTTCTGTTTGAAGAACTCCAGCCCTTGCCTCTGTTTTTCTGTCATTTGCTTCGATTTCAAACATAATACTACCTCAGCAATAGCATAGCATCGCCAAAACTGTAAAATCTGTATCTCTGCTTTATAGCCTCTTCATAAGCCCTGAAAATTCTATCCTTTCCTGCAAAGGCGCACACAAGCATGAGAAGAGTGGATTTTGGAAGATGGAGATTTGTAATCATACCAGTATACTCCAGTTTAAACTTATAGCTAGGGTAGATAAAGATATCAGTATATGAACTTTGGGGGATAACCCTTCCTTCTCTTGTAGCACTTTCAAGCGCTCTTATAGAGGTTGTACCCACAGCAACCACTCCTCTTTCCTCTTCCAGAGCAAGATTTATCTTTTCAGCCTCGCCTGCTTCAATTGTGAAGAACTCACTGTGCATTTTATGTTTTTCAATTTGTTTAACCTTCACAGGCATAAAGGTTCCAGGGCCGACATGAAGAGTAATCTCAGCAATCTCCACGCTTTTATTTTTTAGCTTTTTCAGAAGCTTTTCAGAGAAGTGGAAGCCTGCAGTTGGTGCAGCCACACTACCTTCATATTTTGAGTAGATTGTCTGGTACATTTCAGTGTCTTCAAGCTTTGTTTTTATGTAAGGCGGAGTTGGAATCTCACCTATACTCTCAATTATACTTCTCAGTTCACTTCCAGCATTAAAGCTCAGAATAGCCATCTCGTTATGTCTTTCCAGAACTCTTGCTTTAAGATTACCATCAAAAAAAAGCTCAGTGCCTGCACCAGCTTTTCCTCTGAGAAGGCATTCCCAGTCAGTGGCAAGCTCTCTGATTAAAAGAACCTCAATCTTACCACCTGTGCTCTTTCTTCCTCTCAATCTTGCAGGAATTACTCTTGAATTGTTCACAACCAGCACATCACCTTTATTCATGTAATTCTCGAGGTCTCTGAAGTGTTTATGGATAACATTTCTACCATCAAGCACCATCAATCTGGAGGTATCTCTTTCCTCAAGAGGCCTCTGGGCAATCAAATTCTCTGGTAGATGGTAGTCAAAGTCATCAACAAGCATGCTTCTTAAGAAAGAGATAACTTAAAAAAAACTTCCATATATTTCACTTTTCCGATGCTCTGTTAAACTTTTTAAACTAGTAATACTATATATATAAGTGAGGTGTGAAGTTGACTGAAGCTGATATTAAACAATTAATAAAAATCATCAATGAGGAGAGTGGCGTAAGTGAAGCAGAAATAGAGGAGAAGATAAATGCAAAGATAGAAGAACTCGGTGGTCTTATAGGTGAGATGGGTGCTGCTTATCTTATTGCCAAAGAGCTTGGTGTAACTCTGCAATCTGCCACTCCAGATGCACAGAGCAGTCTGAAAATTGAGAGTATATTCTCAGGTATGAAGAATGTTGATATCACAGGAAAGGTGATGCAAATTTTCAATATCAGGGAATTTAAAAAGAAGGACGGAGGAAAAGGAAAGTTGGGAAGTGTTGTTATTGGAGATGATACTGGAAAGATAAGGGTTATATTCTGGGATGGTGATGTTCAGAAGCTTGAAGAGCTTGAAGAAGGAGATATTCTGAGAATCAAAGGAGCCTACTCAAAAGAGAATCTGAATAGCGAACCTGAGCTCCATATAGGTATGAGAACAAGAATAATAATAAACCCGAAGGGGGTGAATCCAGAGGATTTCCCGGATATTGAGGACAGGAGTATGAAGATATCCCAACTCAGCCATGGTATGCAGGGTGTGGATATAATATGTAAGGTTCTCAGAATTTTTGGACTCAGAGAGTTTGAAAGAAGTGATGGAAACACAGGAAGGGTGGTTAATCTGCTTGTAAGTGATGAAACCGGAGTGGCAAGAGTAACGCTGTGGGATGAGAATACTGACATTGTAGATAGGATTAAGGAAGGGGATATTCTTGAAGTAACAAGGGGATATGTGAAGGTTAGGAATGATATGGCTGATGTGAATTTGGGAAGGTACAGCACCGTAAATATAAATCCTTCTGGCATTAATCTCGACAATGCTATTGAAAGTTCCTATAGTGCTGCTACAAAAAAGTCCCTCGCTGAGGCTAATGACAGTGAGGTAATAATAGTGAGAGGTGCTCTGGTTGATATCTCTGAAGAACCAAGAATTTTTGACAGGGATTCTGAAAAGGGTGTTGTTATAAATGCTATAATTGATGATGGCACTGCAAATATGCGTGCTGCCTTCTATGATACTCTTGCAGAAACTCTTCTGGATATACCCACTCAACTTCTTGTAAATGGAGATTATCATGAGAAACTGGAAGAGAGAAGGAAGAAGCTACTTGGAAAGGAAGTGGTTGTAATTGCAAAGGTTAAGACGAGTAATTTCACAGGCAAACTTGAACTTGTAGCCAGAGACCTGAACCTCAATCCTGACCCCAGAGAGGAGGTAAAAATATTGCTTGAAAAAGCCAGAAGAGGTGAGAATTGTGGAACTTGAAGAATTACCTGGTGTTGGTGATGTAACGGCTGAAAAGCTGAGAGATTCTGGATATAAAGGTATAGAGTCAATTGCCATAGCTGCTCCTGCAGAAATCAAAGAGGCAACAGGTATAGGAGAAAGCTCAGCCATTAAGATTATAAATGCT
Source organism: Methanobacteriota archaeon (assembly GCA_003229935.1). Taxonomy (GTDB): domain Archaea; phylum Hydrothermarchaeota; class Hydrothermarchaeia; order Hydrothermarchaeales; family BMS3B; genus BMS3B. The sequence goes on from QIGD01000007.1 coordinate 16,145, forward strand.
GCTAGGGATTCGCTTCAGATGGGTTTTATGACCGGACTGGAGGTTCTTGAGAAGAGAAAGGCTCTTAAGAAGATAACCACAGGCAGCAATGCATTAAATGAGCTTCTTGGTGGTGGAATTGAGACCCAGGCAATAACTGAAGTATTTGGTGAATTTGGATGTGGAAAGACCCAGATATGTCATCAGCTTGCTGTAAGTGTCCAGCTTCCTGTTGATAAGGGTGGTCTGGAAAAGACAGTATTCTACCTTGACACAGAAAATACATTCAGGCCTGAGAGGATAATACAGATGGCAGAGGATCTTGATTTAGACACGGAAAAGATTCTTGAGAATATAGTTGTGGCAAGAGCATATAACAGTGACCATCAGATGCTTCTTGCAGAGAAGGCTGAAGAAATAATAAAGGAGAAGGACATAGGTTTGATAGTGGTTGACTCCCTGACCTCTCACTTCAGAAGCGACTATGCTGGAAGAGGTATGCTGAGTGATAGACAGCAGAAGCTCAACAGGCATATGCACACTCTCCAGAGGATAAGTGATATTCACAATCTGACAGTAATTGTCACAAATCAGGTTATGTCAAGGCCTGATTTCTTCTTCGGTGACCCCACCACACCTATAGGCGGGCATATTGTTGGTCACTGCTCCACCTTCAGAGTATATCTTAGAAAGTCAAAAGGAGGGAAGAGAGTAGCAAGGCTGATTGATTCACCAAATCTGCCTGAAGGGGAAGCAATATTCACAGTGTTAAAAGAGGGTATAAGGGATTGAGTTATTATAAATCCCTTAAATATCTCCCATCTTTATTTTTGTGATAAACAGCAGGTGAATTACTGATTTCTTGCTGGTTTTCTGTCGGGAGAGGATAAAGGTTCAGTGTCTTCCTGTTCTATTATTCCATCCATGATTTTAATTCTACGTTTTGCCCTCGCACCAAACTCCCTGTCATGGGTGACTACCACCAGTGTCTTACCTCCTGAATTGAGTTCTTCAAGCATCTCCATTGTCACTTTTCCTGAAACAGAGTCCATATCTCCAGTTGGTTCATCTGCAAGAATAATTTCAGGGTTATTTGCAAGGGCTCTGGCTATGCTGACCATCTGCATCTCACCGCCAGATAGCTCACCAGGCCGATGATAAATCCCACTACCCAGGCCAACACGTTCCAGAAGTTTTTTGGCACGCCTCGTCCTCATGGTCTTATTTACCCCAGCAAACCATAGAGGAAGCTCAACATTTTCAAGAGCAGTCAGTCTTTGAAGGAGATGGAACTGCTGAAATACAAAGCCTATTTTCTTCCTCCTAAGAAGAGCAAGCCTGTTACTTTTAAGCCTTGAGACATCAATCCCATCTATCAATATTTTTCCTGAGGAAGGTTTATCCAGTGCCCCCATAAGATGAAGGAGTGTGCTTTTTCCAGAGCCGGAAGGCCCCATTATTGACACATAGTCTCCACTGTTAATTGTCAGGTTCACACCTCTCAGGGCTTTTACTTTGATTTTACCCATAAGGTAGGTTTTTTTTACCTCTTCAAGCTTTATAATCTCCTCCAGAGCATAAACCCCCTAAATCTCTTCTTCTGTTGTTTTTCTTCTGCGCCTCCAGAGGAAAATGGCACCAATAACAGCCACTATGATAATAATCAGGTATAGCTTTGATGTACTTCTCTGCCCAGATGAGACATTTAAATATACTTCCTTGCTCACTTCGCCAATTCTGCCTGTTTCATCCTTGTAGATTATCTTCATTGGAACATTTATATTACCTTCATGCGCAGAAGGTTCAACTTGCAGGTCAAAAATAGCAGTCGAAGTGTCGTCTTGCTTAAGATTTCCTAGATAAGATGTCAACTCGCCTCTAATTGAACTTTTAGGGGATATATCTACTTTAACAGCTGTGGCATCCTGTTTACCTACGTTCTGAATCTGAATGGATAGGGTAAAACTCTCTCCTGGATATAGGTTCTTAGGTGAGGTGTCCAACCCTGCAATTTCCATATCGATTTTCCCTCTCTGTGATATAAAAATATCAAATGGAAGCTTAACCTGTCTCTTAACAGAGTTTTCTTCTGTATAATTCAGTATAGCATAAGCTATGTGGTTACCTGTGGATATATTACTTGAGGATTTTAAATTGAAAATAGCCTGGGTTTTACCATTTCTATCAACAGTGCCCAGCTCTACATTCTTCTGCCCGGAAATCCCCTGCGGGAATTCAAGGTTCAGCTTAACACTTTTTGCATTTCCTGTGCCAGAGTTTTCCAGATTTAGATAAAGTGTGAAATCTTCATCCTGATAAACTCTTGAAGGAGAAGTATTGAGGCCGCCAATATTTATTTCTGATGTGCCAGCTATTTTAACCCCGAAGGATACTATATCCTTCAGGCTCTGCTGCTCTGGATTTCTGTAGAGAAGTTCGACAGGGATAAGATAGTTGCCAAAGGCAGCATTCTTTGATACAGTGACAGGTAGGCTCAAAGTTACCTCTCTGCCCTGCAGTATGCTGCCAAAATATGTTGTGGGAAAACCTTTTTCAACCTTATTTGAAACAAAAATTTTCTGGGGTCCTATAGGCATGAGAGGACTTTTTGCATAAGGGTCAAAAATCGCCCTGAAGTTTGTGGCATAGTCAGAGCCAAAATTCTTTATGGTAATATTCATCAATGTAGTTTCACCAGGTTCAAGGTTTACAGGTTTTACCTGGACTATATAGAAATTCACTGCTGCCTGAGCAGCAGGGAGAGATATTAGTAGGAGTAGTGAGAAGAGAAAGTATTTCTTCATAATTATAGTTTTCATCATAACTTATATATATTTTATCGGTATGCCACAGAAACTGCCATATAAAAAGATAGTGCATCAAGCAGTAAAGTTTTTATGACAGACATAGCAGAAAACCAACGACTTTAGTCGTTGGATGAATGCGATAATATAACTAAATATATATAATTAAATATCTCTAACTAATTGTAAATTGTATAATCAATCTTAAATTTTAATATAATGATAAAAACGAACACAAAGTTTATATACTTCTAAAAACAATGATTATATTATGAATAAAGGAGGTGTAATGTTAAAGAGTTACAAATATCGTTTGTATCCAAACAAAGAGCAGAAAGAGAGATTAGTAGAGACTCT
>QIGD01000008.1 GCA_003229935.1 Methanobacteriota archaeon
AGAGAGGACAGGATAGACACTGCAGATTTCTGCACAGTCTTATGGCATAACCTATTCTGGATAGGGTAAAACTTTATTTTGTCCCACAGCCGTTCCGGGCGTTAACTTTATATCCTTTTATAAATAATATCTTATAGAGACAAAATTTCCATGCAACAATTTAATAGAATATTTGCATTGGATATGATAGGGAAGCCTATAATGTTTGAGGAGATAGGCTTAGAGGTGATTGCTGGTACAAGAGAGTTTATATTCTCCTTTTCATTCATTATAAGAGGAATTTTACATTATATTATTGAATCGAGGATATAATATGGTGATTTCAGAGAATATTGAAGAATACCTTGAATCTCTATGGATAATTACTGTGGAGAGAAATAAAGCTCTTGCCAAGATTAACGAGATATCTGAGGCTCTGAAGATTTCACCACCCAGTGCTGTGGAGATGCTAAGAAAAATGGAAAAGCTTGGTCTTGTGGAATATGAGGCAAGGGCAGGTATAAGGCTGTCAGAGGAGGGAAGAAAAAAGGCAGAGAAAATTATAAGACAACATCGCCTTGCTGAGCTTCTTTTAACTGAAATTCTTGACCTCAAGCTGAGCGATGATACCCATAATAAAGCCTGTGATCTGGAGCATCACATAAGTGAAGACGTTGCAGAAGCAGTGTGTATGAAACTCAATCATCCCAGAGAATGTCCACATGGCAAACCGATTCCACATGGCAAGTGTTGCCCTTAATGCCAAGCATTCTCTCCTATAAGGGGTACAAAGACACACCCTCCGAGGTTCTCTTTGATATACCTGTCTTTGCCAGTTTTTGTTATTCTCAGAAGCTCCTGTACATCCCTCGAGCCGACAGGAATTAAAAGCTTACCCCCTGTCTTCATCTGTTCCTTGAGCACTTGGGGAACTGTCGGAGCGCCGGCAGTCACACAGATTCTGTCATAAGGTGCGGCTTCTGTATAACCTTCACTCCCGTCTCCAATAATTATTTTTACATTTCTGCACAGTCCTACTATTTCTATATTCTTTCTTGCTATTTCGGCAAGGGATGCGAGCCTTTCGACAGAATAGACCTCTCCTTTATTTGCGACACAGCCAATAATACAGGCATGATAACCAGAGCCAGAACCAACCTCAAGAACCCTGTGTTCAGCTTTGATATCCAGTGCCTCTGACATAAGTGCCACCATATGGGGTGCAGAGATTGTCTGCCCTCCGCCTATATGAATGGGCATATCTTCATATGCTATATCTTCAGATATATCTGGTACAAATAAATGTCTGGGCACAGTGAGCATGGCTTCTTTAATCCTGCTGTTTCTTATAATTCCCTCAGCTTCGAGCCTTTCTACCATTTTCTTTCTGAGTCTCTCGAAGGGCAAAGAACTTTTACCCATATATATTATTTATCTTTATGATAGAAAAAGTTTTAGTTACAGCTAGAGGTCATGAGAATATACGGTTACTTCACAGAACAACCATTGAGATTACAAAAGATGAGAATTTAAGTGAGATGGGAGACTGTATAGCAGGAGTTGGTGCAGATAAATCAATGAAGGATTTTTCTGATAGCTTCAAAGAACTTGCCAGAGATGAAAGAGCTAGAATAACTGTGACTCTGGAGGCAGAGGGCATAAAAGAGGTTATTACTGGTAGAGGTGATTCATTTTTGACTTTTGAGCATGGTGATGATATTGTGATAAGGAGAAGTAGATTCATATGTCCAAGAACTCTTATGGTTGAGGCAGATAAGGCTGCAAAGGATATTTCAAGGGAGCTTGTAAAAAAACTGAAAAATCCTAAGGTTATACTTAAAGTTGAGATTGTGGCAGAGTTAATAAAGAGTTCATAATGGTATAGATTTATTCACATAATTTTAAGGCAATAGTTAAACAAATTTGAACGTTAATAGTAAAGTTTTTATATGTAATCCACAGAGTACCGGTTTTATAGATAATAACTTTTTAGAGATGATAGCTTGGGTCTTGCAGAAGATTTCATACCGATTGTTATTTTTATTATAGTAGGTCTAATGTTTCCGATGGTTATGGTATTTGTCTCCAGCCTTATAGGGAGGCAGAAGAAGCCTGAGCCAGATAAGTATTTAACATATGAATGTGGTGTAATCCCCACTGGTTCTGCGTGGATGCAGCATAATGTTGAGTATTATATGTATGCTTTGCTTTTTGTTGTATTTGACGTTGAAACAGTGTTCCTTTATCCATGGGCAGTTGTATTTAAGAAGATTGGGATTTTTGCTACGATTGATGTTATAATTTTTATTTGTGTTCTGGCTTTTGGCCTGGTTTATGCTTGGAAAAAAGGAGTTCTTGAGTGGATGAACGGAGGCGCTTCATGGAGATAAGACTTCCCAATGTGGTTTTAACAAAACTTGATAGACTGATTTTTGATAGGGCAAGGTCATATACGATGTGGCCTCTTACCTTTGGTTTGGCATGTTGCGCTATCGAGATGATGGCAACGGGCACATCCAGATATGATGCTTTTGAACGCTTTGGAATGCTTTTCAGGGCTTCGCCAAGGCAGGCCGATTTGATGATAGTTGCTGGAACAGTTACTGAAAAGATGGCACCCAATATCAAGAGACTATATGAGCAGATGCCAGAGCCCAAATATGTTATTGCAATGGGTGAATGTGCCATCTCAGGTGGCCCTTTCTATGAAGGCTACAGCGTGGTGGATGGCGTAGATAAGGTTATACCTGTTGATGTTTATGTGCCTGGCTGTCCGCCAAGGCCTGAAACACTTATTGATGGGATTGTAAAGCTTCAGAAGAAAATCATAGAAGGAAAGATAGAGAGGTAAGCTCATGACAGAGAATAAGCAGGAGCTAACTCATGAAGTACTTGAAGAATTAAAATCTGAGTTTGGCGATAAAATTGTAGAGGCAGAAGTAAAAAGAAAGACACGTCTCAGGATAAAAATTAATGGTGAAAATGTCTTTGACATTGCTGATTATCTTAAGAATAAGCTTGATTTTGACCATCTATCTAGCATAGCGTCAGTGGATTATCCCGAGACGTTTGAAGTTGTCTATCATATATGGTCTTACCCAAGGAAGATTTTGATACAGGTGAATGCTCTAGTGGATAAGGAGAGTGCCAGAATAAAAAGCCTTACACCACTCTGGAAATCTGCTGACTGGCACGAGAGAGAAGTCTATGATATGATGGGAATTATCTTTGAGGGTCACCCTAACCTGAAGAGAATTTTTTTACCTGAAGACTTTAAGGGCTATCCGCTGAGAAAGGATTTTAAAATAGGGCCTAAGCCGTGGTATAAGGAGGATTAGAGATGGATGAAGAGATTAGAACAGAAGAGTTTATTCTTAATATAGGTCCACAGCATCCATCAACCCATGGTGTTACAAGACTTGTTACCAGACTCAGTGGAGAAACAGTTCTCGAAATTGAGCCTGTTATTGGCTATCTACATAGAGGTCTGGAGAAGATTGGTGAGAACAAAACATATGAGAAGTTTTTGCCTTTAACAGATAGAATGGATTATATCTCTTCTATGACCAACAACCATGCATACGTGCTTGCTGTTGAGGAACTTCTCGGGATTGAAGTGCCTGCGAGAGCAGAGTACCTCAGGGTTACTCTATCTGAACTTCAGAGAATAGCTAATCATCTTATGTTTATAGCAGCTTTTGGTGCTGATCTTGGTGCATGGACTATTATGATGTACGGTTTCAGGGAAAGAGAGATGGTTCTTGACCTTATGTCGATGCTCACAGGGCAGAGGCTTCTTTACAATTTCATGAGAGTGGGTGGTCTTAAGGAGGATGTGCCTCTAGGCTGGGTTTCAAAAGTCAGGGAATTTCTGAAGGCTCTTCCAGAGAAGCTTGAAGACTATAAAGCTTACTTTTACAATAATGAAATATTTCTTGACAGAGTTGAGGGTGTAGGTATACTCAAAGCAAAGGATGCCATAAATATGGGTGTTACAGGCCCTAATCTCAGAGCCGCTGGTGTGGCATATGATGTAAGAAAGGACGACCCATATTCCTATTATGATAGATTTGATTTTGATGTGATTACTGAGAAGGAAGGGGATACTTTTTCAAGGTTCAATGTCAGGTTTAATGAGATTTATGAAAGTTTAAAGATAGTAAAGCAAGGTATTGAAGCTCTGCCAGAAGGTGAAGTTATAGCCAAGGTACCGAGGATTATTAAGCCTCCTGCCGGGGAAGCTTATTCAAGAGTAGAGGCACCAAAGGGTGAACTTGCCTTTTATATAGTGAGTGACGGGAAAACAGATAAGCCTTACAGGGTTAAGGTAAGAGGTCCTTCTTTCTGTAATTTATCCTCTTTCCCTTATTATGCTGTTGGTGATATTATTCCTGATGTGATTGCAAATTTTGCAAGTATTGATATAGTGCTGGGTGAAGTTGACAGGTAGGCGAGATTATGTTAGAGAATATTTTATACGGAGCAAGTGGCGTTGAGAATGGACTCATAAGAGGTATAGTTGGAGTTATTGCAACTCTACTCTTTGTTTCGCTGAATGTGCTCTTTCTAATATGGCTGGAGAGGAAGATAATTGCTAGAATTCATGTAAGGTATGGACCAAACAGGGCTGGACGATATGGTATGCTCCAGCCTATTGCTGATATGATTAAGCTTCTAACAAAAGAGAGTATTGTACCTAAGGATGCAGATAAGATTACTTATAATACTGCTCCATGGGTTGCATTCCTCTTTGCTCTACTTCCTGCTGCAGCTATAGGTATAGCTACAGGCTTGATATCAACCAATATAAGTGTTGGATTATTATATATTGTGGCAGTTTCTTCCCTTTCAACGATTGCAGTGATTATGGCAGGATGGGGGTCTAATAACAAGTATTCTCTTCTGGGTGCCATGAGAACTGCTGCTCAGAGTTTGAGTTATGAAATGCCACTGGTTCTGAGCATGATAGGTATAGTTGCTATTGTTGGTTCTCTGAATACTCAGAATATTGTTGCTGCTCAGTCCCATGCCTGGTTGGGCATTATACCTAAGTGGTTTATTTTCTATCAGCCTTTAGCCTTTGTTGTCTTTTTCTCTGCAGTGGTTGCTGAGATGGGCAGGATACCTTTTGACCTTCAAGAAAGTGAATCTGAACTTGTTGCAGGGTTTCATACAGAATATGGAGGAATGAAATTTGCAATGTTCATGTTTGCTGAATATACTCATCTTGTTGTTGGTTCTGCTCTTGTTGTAACTCTATTCTTTGGTGGCTGGTATTTACCTGTGGTTTCTGGTATTTTTGCGAATATGGGTTATATAAATTATATTGTTCAGATAGCAATCTTTGTTGCCAAGATGTATGTCATAATATTCATACTTATATGGATTCGTGGTACTCTTACAAGAACTAGGATTAATAAGATGCTTAGCTTTGGCTGGAAGACTTTACTCCCTCTGGCTCTTATAAATATAGTAATAACTGGAGTGATTCTAAGCCTGTAGGTGATTTTTATGATTGAGAGAATAAAGAGATTGAGTCATATTCCACCCATGTATGTAACCTTCAAGCACCTTTTCAAGCCACCAATTACAATTCAGTATCCTGAGGTGAGAGAAGAGCTTCCCCCTAGATACAGGGCAAGGCACAGGTTTGTTATTGAGAGATGTTTGTCATGTGGTGCCTGTGCAAGGGCATGTCCAAACGAGACTATCAGAATGAAGCTTGTCAGGGTTGATGAAAAGAAGGTCAAGGATAGGGTTATTAAAAAGAAGATACAGTATCCTGAGATTTACTATGGCAGGTGTATGTTCTGTGGTCTATGTGTTGAAGCCTGCCCTCCAAAGCCAAAAGCTCTTCTATGGAGTAATAAGGAAATGGAACTGGCAGAGTATACGAGGGAAGAACTCTTCTATCCTTACTGGAAGCTGGCAGGTTTATCAGAACTCCCTGAGGAGGATAAACAATGAATATTATAGTCTTTTCGATTATAAGTGCTATAACAATACTCTCAGCTATTGGTGTAATTTCAAGCCAGAGGATTATGCATTCTGTTCTTTCTCTTGCTGTGATGCTTCTCAGTGTAGCGGCAGTATATGCAATTCTCAATGCTGAGTTTCTTGCGGTTATTCAGGTTCTTGTTTATACAGGTGGTGTTATTGTTCTCCTGCTCTTCGCAACAATGCTCACAAGGAGTGACCTTCAGCTTAAAAGAGAGCAGCCTAGTGATATAAAGCCGGCTGTTGCTGCTGCTTCTATCTTTGCTATTGGTCTGCTTTTCTATATAGTTGGAAACAACTGGAAAAGTTTGAAGGGTCCTGCGGTGGTAGGCAGTGTTAAAAATATAGGTATGCTTATCTTTAATGTGAAAAAGGATGTAATACCTTTTGAGATTATTTCTCTTGTGCTTCTAGCCGCCATGGTCGGAGCAATATTTCTGGGTCGAAAGGAGGCTGGACAATGATTGAAGTCACAGTTTTTTATTATCTTGTGCTTTCAGTGATAATTTTTTCGATAGGCGCATATGGAATGTTAAGTTCAAAGAACGGTGTAAGGCTTTTGATGAGTATTGAGATTATGTTAAATGCTGTAAATATCAATCTGGTTGCTTTCTCTAGTTTTCAGGGGAATCTTACAGGTCAGGTTTTTGCTGCCTTCACAATAGCTATAGCCGCAGCAGAGGCGACTGTAGGATTGGCAATACTTCTTGCTCTATACAGGAGCTTTGGCACGGTAAATCTTAGAAAGATTTCCAAAATGAGGTGGTAAAGATGATAGTGGAGTACGCTTGGATAATACCCCTTCTCCCAGCCATAGCTTTCCTATTAATTGTCCTGTTCGGAAAGGGCAGAAAAGAAGGAGGAGGATATATTGCAGTTTCTCTGATAGGTACTTCAATGATTCTTTCTCTTTTAACTATTGCAGAGGTAGTTTTGACTGGTAAGGGTTATGAGAGTACAGGAATAAACTGGCTTGGTATTAAAGGATTCCAGTTCGGTCTCCTTGTCGACCAGCTTTCTTCCATTATGCTATTTGTTGTTTCTGTTATCGGTTTTGTGATTATTGTTTACTCTCTTGGTTACATGAAAGGGGACCATGATGTTCAGCGTTACTATGCTGAGATGAGTCTATTTATAGCAAGTATGCTTGCTCTGGTTATATCCTCAAATCTTGTACTTTTCTTTATAGCATGGGAATTTGTTGGACTCTCTTCATATCTATTAATAGGTTTCTGGTACCGCAAGCCAAGTGCAGCCAGCGCCGCAAAGAAGGCTTTTCTTGTAACAAGAGTTGGCGACATAATGCTACTTGCCGGAATAATTATACTCTATATAAACCTCGGTACAGTGAATATAAGGGAGCTCTTTGTGCTGGCTCCACATGCTAACGTAGGAATGTTAACTCTTGCCACTCTACTCATCTTTGGAGGTGCAGTAGGTAAGAGTTCTCAGTTTCCACTACATGTTTGGCTGCCGGATGCTATGGAGGGCCCGACTACAGTATCAGCATTGATACATGCAGCTACAATGGTTACTGCTGGAATTTTCCTTGTTGCAAGAGTATATCCCCTATTCACTCCCGAGTCTCTGATGGTAGTTGCCTGGATAGGTGGAATAACTGCTCTTATGGCTGCTGCTATGGCTGTTGTGATGACAGATATAAAGAGGGTAATAGCCTACTCTACTATATCACATCTGGGTTTTATGACTGTGGCTCTTGGAGTGGGTGGCTATTTTGCTGGAATCTTCCACCTGTTTAATCATTCTTTCTTTAAAGCTCTTTTATTCCTATGTGCAGGTGCAGTTATTCATGCTACCCATACTCAGGATATCCATGACATGGGCGGACTGTGGAAGAAGATGCCAATAACAGGAACTGCATTCTTTATTGGTGCATGGTCACTCTCAGGTTTCCCACCATGGAGTGGTTTCTGGAGTAAGGATGTTATTCTTGATAACGTTTATGCATATAATCATGTGCTTTTCGCAATTACTGCTGGGGCAGTAATTCTATCAGCTGTGTATATCTTCAGACTCTTCATCATAGTATTTATGGGTAAAGAGGGAAAGGCCACAAAACATGCCCATGAAGTGTCTCGTGTAATGACTACTCCTTTAATAGCCCTCAGTATAGGTGCTCTTTTTTCCGGCTTTTTGGTGTTCTTCGGACTCAAATCATTTTTGATGAAATCACTGCCAGGGAATCTTGTGGGAGCACTGGATAAAGCTTCAGCAATCAGTGCAGGTACTCATGAATATATTACGTACTTCAGTATATCTCTGGTTGCTATTGGTATAATTACTGTGTGGGCAGTTTACAGCCTGAAAATAGTTGAGGCAAGAAGTATAAGGCACACCTTTTCTCCTATCCATACAATTCTCATAAACAAATTTTACATAGACCATATATATCTGTTCATATCTAAGAAGATAATTTGGAATATAAGTGTAATAGTGGATTATATAGATGAATATTTTGTTGATGGCACAGTGAATGGAATAGGAAAGCTCAGTATTGCCTTTGGTAGAAAGCTGAGAAAACTTCAGACAGGTGTAGTCCAGGACTATGCTGCCTGGGTCCTTTTTGGAACAGGGATAATTCTGATTATATTTAAGGCTAAAGGAGGAATGATATAAGTGATAGTGCCTCTTCTAATCTCATTACCTTTCATTGGGGGAATGATTGGTTACTTTGTATCAAAGTACGATAATACTAAAGTAAAGGCTATTGCTTTAACTACAACTCTTCTTGAGCTTTTCCTTGCCCTATGGTTTCTTTCAGAATTAATCACAGGAGGTGCCAGAAGCCAGACTTACAGCTACTGGTGGATGAAGAGTTTAAATATAAATTTCACTTTTGGAATAGATGGTCTGACTGTTGCTATGGTGCTTCTGACCGGGTTGATATTTGTAGTTTCGGTAGTATCTGCCAGAGACAGAATAAAAATGAGGGAAGGAACCTTCTATGCTCTCCTCCTGTTCATGGAAGCAGGGCTTATGGGAGTTTTTACATCCTTTAATCTCATTATTTTCTATATCTTCTGGGAAATCGTGCTTATCCCTGCTTTCTTCCTGGTTGGAATTTATGGAGGTAAGAATCGTGAATATGCTGCCTTAAAACTCTTCATGTATACCCATCTTGGAAGTCTGTTCATGCTTATTGGCATTCTGATGCTCTATTTCTATACAGGTAGTTTCAATATATATGAAATTTCAAAACTGAGCTCGGTAATATCGCCAAATGTAAGGACTATAATTTTCGTGCTACTCTTCATAGGATTTGCTGTTAAAATACCACTGGTTCCCTTTCACTCATGGCTTCCTGATGCGTATACTGAGGCACCCTATCCTGTCAGTATTGTACTATCTGGCTTGTTATCAAAGATGGGCCTCTATGGTCTTATAAGGCTTGGAATTACTCTCTTACCTTTGACTTATGCACATTATGCAGAAGAGATTGCTATCTTTGGGCTGGTTACAATCTTCTATGCTGCTTTCTCAGCTCTTGCTCAGAAGGATATAAAGCGTCTTGTGGCATTTTCCAGTCTGAGTCATGTGGGCTTTATAACTCTGGGTATTGCATCTTTAAGCCTTATTGGGTTGAATGGTGCAATATTTCAGATGGTTTCCCATGGGCTTATGATTGCTCTTCTGTTCCTGCTTGTTGGATTGTTAAGGAGGAGTACGGGTACGAGTTCAATAAGTAAACTCAGGGGTTTCGTATCCAAGAATCATTTTGTCGGCTGGTTTCTGGTCTTTGCGTCTCTGGCCTCTCTCGGTTTACCCGGATTGAGTGGCTTTGTTGGTGAGATAACCATACTTATGGGTACCTATGAGACCTTCTCTATCTTTTCCTTTATTGCCATTCTGTCTCTTCCGCTGACAGCAGGCTACTACCTTTGGATGCTTCAGAGGAGTGCGTTTGGTACACAGAATGAGAGGGTTAAGAGAGCATACTTTAAAATTAAGGGTAGTGAAGCTTTTGTGGTTGTAGTTTTAGCTATTTTAATCGCATGTCTTGGATTTTATCCAGCCTCTCTGATGCATCTTGTATCGGCAACATCGCAAACTCTCCTCAAACTTACCGGAGGTATATAAATGGTACTTGAACACTTTTATCCAGAGATTATCATAGCATTTTTTGCTTTTGCAACGTTGTTTATTGACATTACTCTAAAGAAAGACCATAAGGATTTTCTTGGTTACTTCAGCCTTGCAGGTATAGCTCTCGCTCTCATATCAGTCATTGTGCAGTCAATCTCTACCATGGCATCATACTCGGCAGGAAAGGAGGTCCAGGTGGTCTTCTTCAACGGTATGATATACAATGATATATTTGCTATGTTCTTCAAGGTTGTCTTTCTTGTTGTAGCACTATTCGTTGTACTTGCTTCAGTAGACTACACCAGAAAAGACAATTATAAGGGCGAATATTATTCTCTCATACTCTTTGCCACTTTTGGAATGATGCTTGTTGCAATGGCTGGCAATCTAATACTGCTCTTTGTTTCTCTTGAACTTGCCAGTATATCAACATACGCTCTGACAGCCTTCAGGAAGAATAAAGCAAATACTGAGGCAGCTATGAAGTACTTTATTATCGGTGCATTGTCCTCAGGAATTATTCTTTTTGGAATGTCTATTCTCTATGGTGTAACCGGTACAACAAACATATATGAGATTGCTAAAATTATCCCTCATGTAAAGGACAGCTTCAATTCTGCCCTAATACTTTCTGTTGTGCTTCTTATAGCAGGCTTTGGTTATAAGATAGCTGCCTTTCCATTTCATATGTGGGCACCAGACGCTTATCAGGGTGCACCGAGTACAATAAGTGCATTTCTTGCTGCAGCTACAAAGAAGATGGGTTTTGTTGCTATTATCAGAATATTGGTCATAGCCCTACCATTATATGTGTCAGAGTGGGGTGTAATTTTTGGAGTTCTGGGTGTTCTTACAATGACTGTGGGTAATTTCAGTGCTCTAAAGCAGACAAATATAAAGAGGATGCTTGCCTATTCAAGTATTGCTCAGGCGGGATATATTATTGCTGCTATTGCAGTAATCTCCTCCACAATACCCAATGTCAAGTATCTTGCCGTTGCAGCAGCTCTTCTTCATATTCTCACTCATGCTCTGATGAAGGGTGGGGCGTTTATTGCAGTAGCTGGTGTCTCTCTACTTGGTATTGGTACAGAAATTAAAAATTACCGCGGGCTTGGAAAGAGAATGCCTGTGACAGCTATGGCATTGACTATATTTCTGCTTTCCCTTGCAGGAATACCCTTCTTTGCAGGCTTTATAAGCAAGTTCCTGATACTTGCAGCCACTGTTGAAGCGCGTGGGATTTACATCTGGCTGGGTATATTTTTAGTGATAAACAGTGTTGTCTCCATCTACTATTATGGCAGAGTTATAAAATATATGTACTTTGAGGATTTTCAAGGAGATAAACTTAAAGAGCCTAAACTTATAGCCACATCTCTTGTTGTGCTTGCATTTCTGGTTGTGCTTATAGGGATTGCACCCCAGAAATTTGTTCATTTCTCCATGTATGCAGCAGCAAGCCTTTTCAGTCATGGTCATGGTGTGGTAATGTTACATTAGGTTAGAGCCTTTAAGCTCTAAACTCTATTTTTACCTCAAAACAAGGGCTTTTTGATTGGAATTACTTAAAAAGGGAATCTAAAATAGTTCTTTGCTCTGGTGTGATGCTGTCCTCTCTTCCACAGAAAATTAAGTCAATTCCACTAAAAACAGCTTTTTCAGATAGTTTCAGGATACTTATAATTGTATTAGAGAACCCGAGTATAGCATTAATTTCATCCAGTGATACAAATACAGTTTCTTCTTTCAGATTTCCAAAGAGATACACGAGGTCATCTAAAGTTGGGACTTCAATAATTTCAGTATTTCCAATATTTTTCTTTATAAGCTCTTCATTTTTATTAAAAGTTATGCTGAACAATTTCATTTTTTTCGCATATTTCTGTTCTGTTATTATCTGTAAAATTTTCGGTAGAGAAGCAGCAAACACGACAGTTTTCCCTTTATCCATATACTCTTCTATAATCCCATAAAAATCTTTAGAGGATTTAAACATAACAATACCAAGACTGCCGATTTTCTCTGGTTTTTCTTTAGTTTTTTTAGAGATACTTCCTAATTCACTTTTCATTGTTCTTTTCAGAATTGCTTTGATTTTGGCAGTTAGAATCTGCTTGTTGAAGGGTTTTGTTATATAATCTTCTGCTTTGTATTTGAGTCCCTTGATTATATCAATCTCTGAAGAGCGTACAGAAAGGAATATCACTGGGATATGAGCTGTTTTCATACTGGTTTTTATTCTTCTGCAAACTTCATAGCCATCCATTTCAGGCATCATAATATCAAGAATAACAAGGTCAACGTCTAGCTCTGCCAGTCTGTCCAGTGCCTCTTTCCCGCTATAAGCTTTTATTATGTCATAGCCTTCGATTTCGAGTATTTTTTCAAGCAGAGTTACAGTATCAGGTTCGTCATCAACTATAAGAATATTTACCATATTTGTAATATGGAGAAGACTGATATAAAAATATGCCTAAATATAAAACTAAATTTGATAGTTTAACCCAAACATCTTACCTTCGCCACTTACTGTTTTACTATCTCTCTTTTTCACAGATTAGATTCAGATATTCTACACACCAAAAAGCAGAAAATCAGCCAAAATTCATCAAAATATCGCTAATGAATTTGACAGTTACAGTCGAATACAAAAAATCATGGGGCAAAAGACATATTTCCTTTAATTTCAACCCTTCTCTCAGGTGATTTTGGCACAAAATCAGGCAATCACGTGGTAAATCTGGGGTAAAAACTACATATTTCCGGCTTCTGTAAAATTGATTTTTCGAATAAGTTAGCGGAGCAAAGTGTCAAATTTAGGATAAAACGTGAACTACCCTATTACACCTAGCTTCCTGATTCATTGAAGCGACTTTCCCTGATATAGCTTGTAACGATAGCTGAGATTCATAATAGCTATAATTTAGCTGTATTAATTTATATATTGCCTTAGAGCGCCGGAAAGGTGAGAAGTAAAGTATCACCAGTGTACATAGATAACTATAGCTAAGATTATCAGCTAAAAACTTAAAAATAGGGGAGCTTTTTACTTACTCAAAGTAATTTCGAGAGAGGAAATGTTCATAGATGTGCCATCTTCTCTTTTTACAGTTTCTGTCCCTATCTGTATTTCCTTTACCTTAAGACCTGATATGAATTTATTACGTACTATTTCTGCTGTATCCACTGCTCTTGAAATTGCCCTTCCTCTTGATTTTATAATCACTTCGTTGGCCTTACTTAACTGGGTTGCTACAGCGAGCACATAGCTCATCACAGGTTTGTTGCCGATATATACAACGTTATCTTCTGCCATACCGTTGACCTCCTCCGTGTATTTAAACTTCTGTGATACTTATATATTTCGATAACAACTAAAAAAGAACAAAATTAAAGATTTCTATTAAATGTGTTATTATAACGTTTAATTAGTCATCAATCCAGTTATAATGCTGTCACATTTTCTTTCAGGCTACATTTTACTCTATTTACAAAATCATCAACTTCAAAGGGTTTTGTTATATAATCATCTGCTCCGGCTCTCTTCGCTTCCTTGGCGATTCCTTCAAGTTCACTCAGAACGCTGAAAAGGATTATAGGCTTTTTAAAACCATTCTCTCTTAATTTGATTGTTGCATCCACACCTAAGGTGTCTGGAAGGAATATATCCATAAGTATCAGGTCAGGATTTCCATCGGCAGCCTTTATTAATCCGTTTCTGGCATCTCTGGCTATATCTACCATAAAGCTATGTCTTTCAAGGATTATCTTTACAAGTTCACCTATTTCAGGTACATCATCTACAAGAAGGATTTTATGTTTTTTATTATCCTTTAAAATTTTAATAATTGCCTGCACTATATCACCAGATATGATATATATATGTTTTTTTTACTATTTTGTTATATAAGACTTGTTACCAATATAAAATAATATGCAAACAATACAATAATTAGAACAGATACTTGATTTTCTCGATTAAAACATATTTCATATGGAATATTTACTCCTTCTAGATTTTTCTTCTGCCTTTGCAATATATTCCTTTACAGCTTTATCTATTCTTGGCCTGAAGTACTCCACCCTTTCTCCTGCTCTTCTGGATACCACAGGAGCCCTAGAATTAAAAAGGGCATAGGGGTTTCTATCCTCTTCAAGTTCTTTCTCTCCCTTCAGAACCTTCCAGTCTGAGAAGGTGCCAAGAAGTTTTCTGTTGGCAAGTTTTGTTTCCTGCTCTACTCTCTTTCCAAGGTGGTTTCCGAACATTGAAAATAGAGGGAACTTTGTTATACCATTGGCTCCAGCCAGAAGATTCATGCCTATGCTAGGAAGCTGGTCCACCCATGTACCGCTTATAATTTTTATATCAGGAAAACTCACTCTTGTGATAGCCACGACCCTGCTATGATAAAGAGAAGCTGGCGAAGCTCTATTTTCAAACTCTGTGCCTTCATGAGGATTTAAAGAATAGAAAATTACCCTGTCAACATCATTCTCATCAATAAAATTTAGAAGGTTTGATATTGCCTCAAGGTTTTCGCCAAGCCCCAGAATAATTGTTATTCCTGTCTTAAATCCCTGAGCCTTTGCATTGATAAGCATATCTCTTATTGGTTTGACTGGTTTTTCTGGTACAATTTTACTTCTTATTCCAGAGTCAAGAGTTTCTATACTTCCTGTAACACCTTCTACTTCTTCTCCAAAAAAAGAGAGTTCATCCTCGTTCAAAACGCCAATATTCAGCCATACAGCCTTATGTGTGGTATAGGCTATCATCTCTGCAATTTGTTTTATTTCCTGCCTCTCTAGGGCACCGTATCCTGAGGATAGAAATTCAATATTCCAGCCCGCTCTCCTGCATAGTTCTGCCTCGGCGAGAATTCTCCAGGGCGCTCTTTTTGCCTTTTCTCTATCAATTTTACTGCCATGTGCAGACATATAGCAGAAGGCACAGCTTGCAAGAGAACAGTACCATGAGAGAAATATTGCCCTTTCAAGAGTGATATAATTACCATGTCTTGCCTTGGTGATTCTATCAGCCTCTTTCATAAGCTGAAGGTAACTCTGGGAAGATTCAAAAACTTCTGTAATTTCAGTTTCTGTTAGCATATCAATCTTTTTTCCCAATTATCTCAAGACCATCCATATATTTTCTTAACACCTCGGGAACCTCAATACTGCCATCTTCAAGTTGGTAGTTCTCCATAATAGCAACAAGAGTTCTCTCTGTTGCAATAAGTGTACTGTTAAGAGTATGCATATATTTTGTGGATTTATCTGGCTTATCTCTGAATCGTATTTTTGCCCTCCTTGCCTGATAATCTGTGCAGTTACTGCAGCTCACCACCTCTCTGTATTTTCCCTGTCCCGGAAGCCAGGCTTCTATGTCATATTTCTTGGCAGCTACAGTACCTATGTCGCCTGTGCATATATTCACAACTCTATAGGGAATTCTAAGTTCCCTGTATATTCCCTCTGCATTGGCAAGTAGCTTCTCATGCCACTCCAAGCTTTCCTCTGGCTTTGAATAAACAAACTGTTCAAGCTTCTCAAACTGGTGAACTCTGAAGATTCCCTTTGTATCCCTGCCATGGGCGCCTGCCTCCTTTCTGAAACATGTGCTCACACCGGCATAAAGCAAAGGAAGATTCTTTTCATCTAAAATTTCATCCATATGATATGCCAGAAGTGCATGTTCTGAAGTTGGTATAAGATAGAGGTCTTCATCTTCCACTTTATATATTACATCTATAAAATCATCAAGGTCAGTGGCAGCCCTTTCAGCCTTTTCTCTGAGCATATAGGGTGGCTGGAATATGGTAAAACCTTTCTTCTGAATAAAGTCAAGACCAAAATTGATAAGAGCATAGTTCATCCTTGCAAGCTCTCCCTTAAGGTAGTAGAATCTGGAACCTGCAGCCTTTGCAGCCCTTTCAATATCAAAGAGGTCGAGCTTTTCTGCTATTTCAATATGGTCCTTAGCTTTAAATTCAAACTCTCTGGGTCTGTCCCATTTCCTGATTGTCACATTGTCTTCCTCACTTTCTCCATATGGTACACTTTCATGGAGAATATTTGGGAGACGCATGAGAATTTGCTCAATTCTCCTATCTTTTTCCTTTATCTCAGTATCATGTTTTGAGATTATCTCCGGTATCTCTTTAACCTCTTTTATCTTCTCACTAACATCCTGACCTGTCTTTTTAAGCTTTGATATCTCCTTTGAAACAATATTTCGCCTGTGCTTTAGTTTATTGACTTCAAATGTCAGCTTTCTCCACTCATTATCAAGCTTTATAACTTCATCCAGCAGTGGAATTGTCTCAAAAGCTTTTCTTCTTTCAAGGTCTCTTCTTACCACCTGAGGATTCTTCCTTATAATATTTATATCAAGCATTTTTATAGCTCCATGACCAGAGAAATCAGTTTCTCAGTGAATATCAGGTCTTCAAGGGTTGCAGCAAGAGTTGATATCTTTGTGTGCTCAACAACTGTAATTACTTTTTTTCCCTCTGAAAAGGTTTCTATTTTTAATTTTCTGGGAGCAACTTTATTGTCTATCTCAAGAAGTTCAGCAATAAGCTCTGCTTTTTCTTCTGTTTCATAGCTGAATTCAATTCTTGATTTTGAAAGCACTTAACCACCCAACTGGTCCGCTATCATCTCTTCAACATATTCTAAAAATTCTTTCTCTCTACCCTTCTTAATTTTTGCACCTGCAGCTATATTATGGCCTCCTCCTTCTCCGCCAACTTTTTCACTGGCATAGTGCATTGCTTTACCCAGATTGATTCCTCTTTCAACAAGCTCTCTGTTAGCCCTTGAAGAAACCTTAATTTCGTCCTCTTCAGTCTCGGCGAGGGCAATAACAGGCTTGAGTTCAGGAAGAGTTCGTGAATTTAATATCATTCCTGCTATAGTTCCGATAATATTTTCATTTATCTCTTTTCCCGCTATAATAATATACATGTTGCCGGAGTCTATGATTTTATCAATATTTTTTGAAATCCAAGAGTAGCAGTAACCTATATACTCTCTGTGCTGTGTGAGCATATCCAGTGAACTAGTATAGAGGTCTTCCCTTTCTCCAATAGCAACAGCCAGACCGATGCCATACTTTTCATTCTTGCCACAGGAATTTAAAAGTGTTGCAAATTCTCTGGCGTCTCTTAGAGGTGTGCGCTTCTCTTCCCTGAGTAGAGTTATAACCTCGCCTATAATACTTTCAGCTATTTTTATTGGCACATTGTTTTCAACCATTTTGAGCACAAGAGCATTGGCCATGAGCTTTTTCTCGTTATCATTTAAATCTGCTAGCATTGTAAAGCCTTCGCCCTTCTTGATGGGTATCCCCAGCTCCTTGAGAAAGACTATAGAGGAACTTTCAGAACCGCTCAGTCCTGGAATAAAGGGGTCAGTTGTGTACTCCAGTGCCTTGTATAGGGGTCTTGTCTGTCTTCCATATATTCTAAGGTCTTTCTCTATCCTCAATATTCCATCTTTAACTCCCTCTCTGGCTATCAGCCTGTTAACTCCAAGAAGTTTACCGTTGGTGTCTTGGAGGTCTCCGACAGCACCTACAATAGCGAGAGCAGCAAGGTTTTTATTCTCCTCTCTTAAGCTTCTGGCGAAAAGATAAGCCATACCTGAGCCGCTTATCTCGCTTGCCCCATCTATGCCATGTTCATGAGCGTTTAATTGAAATCCAGAAAAATCGGTATTCTGCGGCTCATGATGGTCGATAATTATTACCTCAGTTTTTTTGAGGTATTTTTCAATATTCTCAAGCTGACCACTCCCTAAATCAGAGAAAATAATAATTTCAGGCTTTTCATCAGCCAGCTCTACAATTATTTTTTCTTCAAGCTGCTTGACACACCGTGTATGAACTTTGAAACCCTCTCTTTCCAGTGCAAGATGGACAACTGCACCTGAACTTATCCCATCAGCATCATTATGGGTTATAATCCTTATAGGAATATCGCTAAAAGAATTAACAATTTCTCTAGTTTCATCGAGCCTTTTTTCTAGACTTCTTGCCAGACCCTGAAGCATAATATCACTGGAAAGGGGTGAGGTTTTACCTCACCAGAAGTTTCGCAGAGGATATAGTATACTTCCAGCCCTCTGGTAGCTTACCTCTTGAGATATAGTACTTCACTAGTCTTCTTATTTTTGCTTCTGTGAGCTGAAGTGCTCTCTTTGAAATCATATCTTTCTTATTTTCCTGAAGATGATTGTGAATCTTGACAGCTCTCTTTATAAGATTCATCATGTCCTCGGGTATATCAAACTTTATACCCTTATCTTCCAGTGATTTTGTAATCTTTTTCTTGGTGAAGTATCTTGCTAACGGTATGCCATAGTTGTCACGTAGGATGATTCCTATTTTGCTTGGGCTCTCACCCTTTTTTGCCAGCTTTACTATAATATCCTCTATCTCATCAGCATTCATCTCAACCCAATTAGGTGCCACTGTCCTAAATGGTCTTGTCGAACTCGATTTACCTTTTCTTCTTATATGCATTCTTGCCATATTATTCCTCCAAAGTGAGCAGTATACATAAGTGAGTATATAAACAGAAGGTAAAGGATTTATTATAAGTTACCCCTTTATATATCTTTCCCTCACTGTTTTGTCATAGACATCTCGTTGTTCCATTCCACAGTAGAATAGATAACTTTGGAAATCCTTTAGCCAGCGAGGTTATAAAACACCTGAATTGCAGGTTGAATGCCTTGCTTTGACATACTCCCACAACTAAATTTCATGGGGTTCTAAGGTCTCCTAGTCTATAGAGTTGCCTTTTTAGGGATATCAGTTTTCCCTTCTGTTACATCTCTGTCTGCAACATATTGACCTATGCCTTGACGCAATGCTATATTGAACGCAGCATTTACGTCAGCATGGTCAAGCCACAGTGGGGCACTTAAAATTGCCTATCAGTCCACATCTTGAGCACTCTTGGCTAGTATATTCTGGGTCAACACTGATTTGCTTAACCTTCCTATACTTACCTTTAGTCTGCAAATACCTACTAATACTCTTGTATTTCTTATGAATATGATACGCCATTTTACCCCTTTTTAAAACCTTGCCTGTTTTAGGATTTCAAACAACAGCACAATGACCAGTAGTAGTCAAATCTACCCCTATATAACCCTCCGTTTCATACCGTTCAGGTTCAGGAAGAGAGACAGATCTGAAAGCATATTCCTTGTTGATTTCAATTTGGTTAATTTTCTTAAAATCGTTCCTGAATCGGTA
>QIGD01000009.1 GCA_003229935.1 Methanobacteriota archaeon
AGTTATATATATTTGTATGATGATAATTAACTATGGTTCGCTCTCATCCCACGACTGAAGTCGTGGGCTTTCCCACTCACACTATCGTAAGCTTTCCCTTTTCAAGAACAGGCAAACGTCTAAAATTATGCTTCACCATAGTTCCAATAATTCTCTCAACAGGCGTGATAGTATCAACAGTAATAAGCTCTGTTGTCATGACATCCTCCACATATATAGAAGGATGCAAATCTCTTGCCACAACTCTGTAGGTAATGTCCCTTTCACTTATTATCCCAACTGGATAATCTCCCTCCACCACCACAAGTGTTCCAATTCCATAGGTACGCATTTTCTGAGAACCTTCCTTTACTGTAACCTTTGGTTCTACAGTTATAACATCCCCAGACATAATATCTCCAGCCATCATATACCCATCTCCTCATATAACTATAGAGGTTCCTCAGCGCTCCAGACGTATATCATTGTATCCTCATAATTAGATTCATTCATCACTGGAACCCTATACTATCGATTTTTTTCTCTAAAAAAGCATCTTTATCAGTCCTTATATCAACTTTCAGGCTTACTACAACTCTTTTCACTCCCATATTCATAATAGCTTCCTGTCCTTTTTTAATAGCAGAAAATAACGTCTCTAAATCATCAGCTTCAATTTCAGTTGCCATAGCTCTGGGATAAACCTTTACTTCACTGTCATTCATCGATTCAATAGCAGCCTTTATATATTTGCTAAGGGTTGTACTCTGAGTACCGATAGGTATGAATATAACCTCAGCAGTTAGCAAATTAATCCCTCTTAATAATAATCATGTGCCTATCAGAATCAACCTCCACAATATTCGCACCTTCTATATCCTCTCTCTGTCCAAGAAGCCCGACAGCTATAATCTTTGAGTCCTTCTTCTTAACAAGGACAGCTTCCTCCATTATAAGCTTTCTATCATCTCCTTCAATCAGATAAAGCTTTGATTCACACATTTCATAACCTCCTAAAAGTTTATATTAACCTGAAATGTATATAAATCTCATGGTTATAATTGATGATATCGGAAGCTTTCCATTGCCTTATGGAACAGTAAAGGAGGAGTTTAATAGAATATATCCTGAGGTTATGGAAGCCTGTGCAGAAGGGGAAAAACTTGAGAATAAGCCAGAGTTTGGCACATTTACTAATGCAGTAAAAGAAAGCCTGTGGAGGAAAATAAACTCTGGTTTAGATGTTGTGAATTATCCCCAGCACTTTGATATGCACCGCCAGTTCCTCGAACCTCTAATGAAACACCAGACAGAGCCCTTTATAGTTGACAGAAAGTATGCTGTTATCCCTGAACTTTATGTGGCAGAGCAGGAAGCTAAAAAGTATTATGAGGAGAAAGGAGAAGCATTAAAACTTAAAGTATGTGTAACAGGAGCTATAGAACTCTACCTCAAAACTGATTTTGGTTATAATGTATATGAAGAGGTTCTGTTGAATATTGCAGAGAGTGTAAACAGATTCGTCAAAAACTCTATTCTCAATACAAAATATATAAAAACTGAAGTTGTGAGCATAGACGAGCCCAGCCTTGGATTTGTAGACCTCCTGAATATTGATAAGGAGGGTATTATAAAAGCTCTGGATAAAAGTGTGGAAGGTACAAACATAAAAAAACAGATTCACCTCCATACTCTCAAATCTTCTGAATATCCTCTAAATTCATATAATATAGATGTTATAACTGGTGAATTTGCATCCACACCAAAAAATATGGAATTAATCTCAAAGAGAGAGCTTGAGCACAATGATAAGTTTATAAGAGCTGGCGTTGTCTCAACAAATATAGACTATAAACTTGGAAAACTTGCTGAGAATGGCATAAAGAAACCCAATGTGGAGATGCTTGTGGATACATATGATTATATTGAGAATACATACAGAAAACTTAAAGGAAGATTTGGTGAGAGAATAGCTTTTGCAGGTCCAGACTGTGGCCTTGGGTCATGGCCTTCACAGGAAGCTGCTCAGGAAGTACTGAGAAGAGCAGTAGAGGTTGTAAGAAAAGTTGAGGGCTCCAGACATAAACTTCAGTAATAAAAAAACTTATGCATAGACGAAGAGGAACGGGCTATTTTCAACTTTGACAAAAAGGAAATTAAAAAGCCTAATCAGACGCTGAGGTTGGATGTCAGACTGTATGAAAACTCCTTTTTAATTATCTAACAACTTGTTTTTACCCAAAACTATTTACACTATACATATATATTAAATATATATGAAGAAAGTAAAACTAGTAATTCAAACAGAGTTGAAAATAAATGGTATTGTAGGTTTTATGCAAAAGAAAGTTACGCCCTTTGGTACTGGTGCCAAGGTAGACTGTCCTAAGGAGTATCTGGGTAAAACAGTTTATCTTGTGATTACAAACGAATGAAGAGATACTAGAGAAGGTTGCCATGAAATACATTAAAGGTATTGATAGAAAACAGATGGTATTGTTCCCAGAAAGAATAGATGAGTATATCGTGGATGACAATCCTGTACAGTTTGTAGATGTCTTTGTAGATAGGTTGGACTTAAATGAGGTTGGATTTAAACATACTGAACTCGCAGACACAGGGCGTCCACCCTATAATCTGGGGGACTTGTTGAAGCTTTATGTCTATGGGTATTTAAACCGCATTCGTTCAAGTCGGTGGTTAGAAAAAGAATGCAAAAGGAATGTAGAGTTGATATGGTTGCTTAAGAAACTGGCTCCGGATTTCAAAACTATTGCGGTTGTCAGAAAAGAGGTACTGGCATGGCAGAAATTCAGAAATAACAAAAATGCGAAAGTTAACTGGCAATTCACAACTGAAGATGCTCGGATAAAATTATCCCGCCTTTATCCAACACTTGAAAGCTGACAGGACACTAGCTGACTCCAGTCTATTTCATCTGATATCGTTTGGAGTTCTATCTGACATACTGCTCTTGTAGAAACCAATCTTTCACCTCATTCGAAACAACTACAACAGCCCTTAAATAAGATTAATGTCTATAATATACTTAGGCTTTTAGGTTATATCTAATTTGTTTCATAAGAATATATTGTATATAAACCTATTTATACTTATAGGTTTGTATATATTAATAAATATTATAAAAAGAGATTTAATCGGCAATATTAATTATGCGATAGGCTCTCAGTAATATAAGGGCAAGTCTACTCGATGGACCAGGAAGCCCATGATTTTTAGTAGTGGGAGAACGTCACACCCCTAAACAAATCAAAAGCACTACAGAGAAAACAGTCTGCGAACTCATGAAGAAGGAAATAGTGGAAAAATTGAAGTAGTGTTTTTATAAATCTTGGTGATGTTAGCAAGATTGGAGGAGATAAAGGGTTATACTGCACACAGGCAGTAACTATAGGGGGATGGAGGACTTATGGTGTCTAATGGTTAAGAGTTTAAAGCAGGAGGGGCTTGAGGGCTGTCAGGAAAAGCATGATGCAGACCTTATAGAACAGCTCATTGAAAGTCTGAATGATGTAAAAGAGGGTAGGATAAAGCGAGTGACTTAGTCTGGTTTTAGAAATTTTTTGACAGCCTCGTAATATGCTGGCAATAATTCTTTAATCTTGTTAATAGTTGTCTGCTGTGCCTTTTTGTCACTTATTGCAACAAGAAGAACTATCTTGAAATCCTCGTATATCAGGTAGTATATCCTTTTATCTTTAATCTTCTTTTCTCGGAAAAAGATGTATCCTAATGGTTTTCCAGTAAAAGGATTTTTTTTAATTGTAGCTCAATGTTCGTTATTTTTTTCTGCTCATCAGGTGAAAGCCTTTTTATCATTTTATTAAAGGTTCTTGTTCTTTAGACTTCATATATACATGGACCCTCTCTCATATCTTGCTTCCCTCCTAATTCTCCTTAGAAAGAGAAAAATCAAGATGATCTGGCTGGAAAGTTTCTCAGCCTTGAAGTCCTTGAGTTTACTCATATTATAATAGGGATTGAAACTCCTCTGTGGCCACAGCACACTTAACCTCTGCTTTATCTTTAACATGTGAAATTCTCCTGAATTCATGAATAAACTAAAGAGGAGGTTCTCATGAGCCTACAACAGGCCTTCTTACTACCTTTAACAACAGGCTATCCTTTCCAGCACAGATACCTTAACCTCTGCTCCTTTCTCAATATTCATGGCTTCACAGATTTTAGCAGGTAGTGTAATGTAGAGTTGTTGATAATTACCTATTGTTCTTTTCTGTACCTTCATACCAACGTTAAAAACTAACGAAGAAAATATCATATAAAATAGGGTGGTTAGGTATATAGTAGCCAGTTTATAATGGTTTTCCATTAATAAATCTTTTCTTTACTTCTGAGTACATCTTCTTCCTTATGAACCTCTATGACAAAATTGTCTCTGTACATATTAAGATTTGAGAAAATACTTCTGAAATTTATTTTACCATCGCTAACTGCAAGATGTTCATCCATTTCTCCGCAATTGTCATGAATATGTACATTCTTTATATTTTTCCCTAAGAGCTCCTTCCCCAACGCAGGCATGACATATGTCAAAAGTGAAACTGATATCTCCAAGCGAGTCGATAAGTCTCTCCACCTCTTCAGGCGAACTCATCATAGCTCCATAACCTTCAGGCATGTTTTCTATACATACATCAAATCCAGATTCCAAGCATCTGAATAGAGATGCCTTATACTCTCAACATTCATATCCCATGCTTTATCTTCATACAGAAGACTGTAGGGTGATAATCTGCCCGAGTGAAACGTAAATGTATCTGCCTCAAAATCCACTGCCACTTCCATTGCACTTTTAATCTGTTCAAGACTATCACTTCTTATTCTTGTGTTAAGGCTTGCAATATTCTGGTCAGAGAAAGGTGTATGTATACTCACATCGAGAGAGTAGCTATCAATAACCTCTCCCAGTTTTTCGAAGTTTTCTTTCATGTGGTGGCCATCAAGTATAAGTTCAACTGATTCAAAATCCATCTTTTCCGCAAGGATTATAAACTCTGTATAAGACCTCTTCATATAAGCCAGGGAAGAAACAGCCAATTTCATATTTCTTTACCTTCGAAGGTTTCTGGAGCAAGCCAGTCAATAAATACATCGATATTTCCATCTTCAATTTCAACTTCGATTGCTCCTAGAGTAGACTCAACCGAAAGATTCAGTCTGCCAACATAGGCAGCCTGCTTGTTTATTGTGAAAAAAACTTTGTCTTCCTGCTTTGTTCTCATAAGCGCATTCCTTGCGGTATCAAGTATTTTTTCCTTTCTAAGCATTTTATAAAGCTTTTCAAGAGCTTTTCTTTCTTTAGCTTTCCCCTTTATAATGCTATATCCTTTCCTTTTCTCAACTTCAAGCCTGAGGTCAGGAAAAATGTTTTTTACAGCTTTACTCACCTTTTCAGAGTTTTCAGTTGGATATATTACAGCCTTTAATGAGACTTTCATATTAATATTTAATAAAGAGTAACTTCTAATAGAAATTCATGTTTGGTCAATTCGGAACTACTGCGGAGATAATTGTGTCAATTCTTTTCTTCGCACTTATATTAGTGTATATTTTAGATATAGCCTCTTCAAAATGGTGGGTAAGATGGAGAGTGTTGCTGAAACTATAGAGGGGTATGCAAAAGATGTCGAGAATATTATTGTTAATACTTACAGTAAAGGTGGAACAAGAAATGAGACAAAAATAGAATCAAAAAGAGCTTTGACTTTTTTCTTATTCCACAGTTAATCTTGGCCCATATGGTATTCTAAAAAAACTTGAGCATCTTCTTGACCTTTTTGAAGATAAGTTCAAAGCAACAGCCGTCAATCACCACCCCTGAACATGAAAATGGGTGGTTTGTCTCGTGAGAGACAGGGGTAACAGGTTGATTAGGAGGTATTGAAAGATGCAGAAGTTATTGATAGAGTTAAAGAACATATCAGGGGATAGGTATAGACCAAATGGCATGAGTTATAGTATAGGTAATTATAGAGCAGTAAATAACTTCGACGAGAACACCTGTCCATCAGGAGGGTTTTCAAATTGCTGAAACCTCACTTCTTTCCTTTTTTATAGTTTTCATTTAGTATCTCTCAGATTAACTTTTACATATGAATAAATATTACGGAAAATTAAGGAGGTGTAAACTTTTATTGGAGTATTGGTGCTTGTAGTCGTAGCGGCTGGTTGTATCAGCGTGACCTCTATGAGTGCTGGGAGCATAGCCCAGAAGATGCAGGAGAAATACAACACCATAAAAGATTACTAGGGCACTGTTGTTGTGATAACTGTTGTTGTGATAACTGTTGTTGTGATAACTGTTGTTAATGGCAAGAGTAAGGTGATAGAAAGCGACTTCAAGTTCAAAAACCTGATAATTACTGGTCAACGATGTGCAGGAATTCTTATATCTCTCCAAACTAGCCAATTATAGGACAAAACTCGTTGCAATGAAATAGGACACTGTACCAGTGAACATATAGGAATTAGCTTGGAGGAAGGGAAAATAACGAGCTAAATACATACGATTTCCTTACAAGAACTAATATCTTGAAAATAGCTTTTTCAGCAGTCCTTCAAGGCCTCCCGTTGTCTTATCTTTCTTTTTCGTCTTCCTCACAAGGTCTATACTCCCTCCACCATGCTTTGTACGTTTGACCCTGACCTCAACAAAAATTGGCTGTTCGACAGCCTCGCCCACAATTAAAGCCTTTCCAGGTTCAAGCTGCTTTATTTCATCCTCCAGTTCTGGAGTAAAGCTCTCTATACTCTGAGATATAGCACGCATATCGTTGGGGTTCGTAACCTTTAAAATAATCTGGGTATTACACTGACTCAGAACAGATTTATCTATTCTTGCTGGACGCTGTGTAACAACACACAAACCCAAGCCGAATTTCCTTCCCTCACTTGCTATTGTCCTGAATACTTTTGTCGACGCCATGCTGCCAAAGCCGCGTTCCGGAGCAAAATTATGAGCTTCTTCAACCAGGAAGAAGAGAGGAGGAATTCTTCCTAGCTTTCTGTCCTCGAATACCTCAGTAGATAGCCTTGATACAATAATATCCTGAATTTCAGGGGCAACACCTCTAAGATTTATAATAGATACTATACCCTTCCTTACAAGCTCTGAAGTTTTTACAGGCTTACCTTCAAATATCTTGCTGTCCCTGAGAATTTCGAGATTTGTTATAAGCCTGTACTTTGATTTGCTGTCATCCTCATCAAGAACTCTGATTATATCCTCCAGAGTATACCTGCCATAACTCTTAACAACATTCAGAGCCTGATAGAGAAGCCCTTCCTGGACGTTACTGAGTTTTATGGGAAGAATATCAAGAAAATTGCCGTAGTTCATCCTTGTTATGTCAAGGGTGAGCTTTTTATCGCACTGAGGGTTGATATTCATCTGAGTTGAATATTCCACAATATTTTTATATGCTTTTGGTTTAATACCAAAGCGCTCCATTAAATTGAGTTCCTTTGGAATATCGTTGTAGTTCTTCAGAGAAGAATATTCTCCATGTGGATCTATGATCACAACAGGCACATTATTCTCAATCAACTCCTCTATAAGCACACCAACAGTGTAGCTCTTACCAGCACCTGTTTTTGCAAGTACAGACACATGCTTCTGAACAAGCTTATTTGGGTTTAGATATACTGGTATATTTTCTTTGTGGCCATCGAGTATACCAAGATAAATTCCAGATGTATTGCCAAGCTTAAGAGTTCTCTTTATAATTCCAGCATCAGCTTCATAAACATTTTCTCCAGGTTTGAAGGGCATTTTTGGGGTTTTTAATATTTCTCTCTCATCAATATAACCTATTACTCTTGCACTTGCAATTATACGCTCCTCTACTCCAGCCTTCGGAATACTTACGCCTGTAATAGCATTTAAAGAGTATGTTTCATTGTACCTTTTAATTTCTCCCACCTTGGCAAGAACCCAGCCATAGAATTCATGCTTCACCTTTACATACTCACCCCTTTGAATTGTGGCATCCCTTGCTACAACAAAGTTAAAGTCTCCAGAACCCACTTCACCAAAAATCATACCCACAATTTTCATAATAATCTGGGCAATTCCTCCACCCATTGAAATGGGTGGTCTCCTTGCCCTACCTCACATATTTTAAAATTTGTATAAGAATAATAATTCTTAATCCAGTCCAAACCAGCAGGTATTTTAACCTGCTCAGTGTTCCTATCACTACTACCATATATTGGTTTCTTATGCATGTTTAATACAGAAACTCTCAAGTCCTGCCTACTCTTGCCAGAGTGTATGTCCTCTTCGGAGCTGTTATTGGTCAGTACTATGCAGGGCACACTGAGACTTTTGTCTCTGTTTAATGTCCCACTTACATAGCAGGGGACTTGATGTAAATCCTCTGGTGTGTTCTTAAACTCTACCAATAACTTCTGCATATTACTATACATCCTAATCAACCAGTTACCCCTTCTCTCACGAGGCAGGCCACCCATTTGAATGGGTGGTGATTGACTTGTATCTTATTTGCATATAGCATAAATAAAGATTTACCTAAAAATTTTCTCTTGCTAAATATCTTGAGTATTAACATGGAAGAAATTATCAACTTTCTTATAGCTTTCGCTGTGGCATTCCTTGTTATATCAAAACTATTACCCAGACTTTATGGTGTAAGAAAGGGGGAAGAGATTCCTCTAGCCAATAAAGAAATTGAAGAAGCAAAAAATAAGGGAGACTTCTTCATGATATACTTCTCCACACCAAGTTGCGGTGCCTGTAAAAAAATGGAACCCACAATAAATAAGCTGAAAAAGAGGTATAAAGTTATCAAGGTCGATGCATCAAAGGAAAAAGATGTTGCAAAAGCTTACAGGGTGCTTGGAGTGCCAATGCTTGTCCTTGTGAAGGGAGGCAAAGTTGCTTCCAGCTTTGTGGGAATAAAGAGCGAAAAGGAAATTCTCAATAAAATTTCCTTTCTATAATTTCAATGAGCATATCCTGCTCTAAAATAAGATTTTCACCGGGAAATAACTCTCTCCCACTTTGAATAACTCTCTGAATCTCCAGGTTGGAGTTATAAATCCTTTTTCCCTTAAGTTCACTACCTACTCTCAAAAATCTTCTCTTCTCTTCGCCAATCTTTTTCTCTGGCTTTTTTAAATCCAGTCTGCCCTCTGCTTTGAGGTTGAGGAGGGTCTCGACAATTTTTTTTCCAGCCTGTCCGTCACCCAGAGGATTTTTTAAATTGAAGTTGATTCCTGATAGTGCCTTATCAGCAGCCTTCAGTATGCCCTCTCTATCAACTCCAGCAAGAAAATTAACACCAGCCTCCAGTGTTTCAGGCCTTTCTGTGGAGGTTCTTAATGTTATACAGGGCACACCCAGAGTTAGAGCTTCTTCCTGTACACCTCCCGAATCAGTAAAGACCGCTCTGGCATTTTTAAGAACAAAAAGGAAATCAAGATAGCCAAGAGGTTTTATCTGTTTAATGTTATGAAAATTTCCAGCAAGATTAAAGCTTTCAATCCTCTGCACAGTTCTGGGATGTACCGGGAAAATAATCTCTTCATCCAGCTCCTCAAGAGCTTCAAGAATATTTCTGATTCTTCTCTCTGAGTCGACATTTTCAGCTCTATGAAGTGTTAAAAGAAAATATCCTGAAGGAATATCAACCTCTGCCTTCTTCTCAGCAAGTTCAATATTCTGGAGAGTGGCATCCACAATAGTATTACCTGTGATAAAAATTTTTTCTCTTGAAATTCCTTCATGAAGAAGGTTGAGACCAGAACGTTCAGTAGGAACAAATAGAATATCAGCCAGATGGTCCGCCACAACTCTATTCACCTCTTCGGGCATTGTCATATCAAAACTCCTCAGCCCTGCTTCAATATGTACAAATGGTATATTCAGTTTTGAAGAGGCAAGTGCCACGCTGAGTACAGCATTTGTATCTCCTTGGGCAACAATAACATCCGGGTTTGCCTGAGATATAATTTTTTCAAGCCCTTCAATAGCTCTAGCAGTCTGATATGCCTGAGAACCAGAGCCAATATCAAGATTGTAATCAGGTTCTGGAAACTTCAGCTCTTCTATAAATTTCTGGAAGAGCCTGAAACTATAATGCTGTCCCGTGGCCACAAATATATAATTTATGTCAGAGTCTTCAAAGGCCCTCATCACAGGAGATAGCTTGATAACCTCTGGTCTGGTGCCCGCAACTACAAGAGCTAGCATTTTTTACTTCCTCTTCTGAAAATCTCTCTGAGATTCACAACCTCGCCAACGACAGTCACGGCAGGAGGTTTTACTTCAGAATTCTTTGCTTTCTCAACTATATTACCAAGATTACCGAGAATTATGCGCTGCTCCTCAGTCGTACCTTTCTCTATTATTGCAACTGGTGTATTTTCATTCCTTCTCTTTAAAAGTTGAGGAACAATCTCTGGAAGATTGTTTACCCCCATTAAAATCACTAGAGTATCAGCCATGAGAGCCGAAAAGTCAACTCTGTTCTCATTTCCCGGAGCAAAATGCCCTGTGACAAGTGTTATACTGGAGGATAACTCCCTATGAGTTAGAGGTATACAGGAAAGCTCAGGTACTGAAATAGCAGAGGTAACACCTGGCACAACCTCAAACTCTATTTCCGCCTTAACCAGAGCAGAAATTTCCTCTGCACCTCTGCCGAATATAAAGGGGTCTCCACCCTTGAGGCGTACAACAACCCTGTTTTCCCCAGCCTTCTCTACAAGAAGCTGATTTATCTCTTCCTGTTTCATGGCATGTTTGCCAGAACTCTTTCCAACGTATATTAACTCTGTCTCAGGCTCTGTATATTTTAGAAGTTTTCTGCTTATCAGCCTGTCATATATAACCACATCAGCTTGATTCAAAAGCTTCATTCCCCTTATGGTTATAAGTTCTGGATCACCAGGGCCTCCGCCCACAAGATAAACCTTCTTCATTTTCCAACCTTCAAACTCTTTCTTATTAGATTTAAAGCAACTTCTCCAGCAGTTTCAAGCTTTTTTGAACTCAGAAAGTTAACCGCAACTCTGGCAGGTGCAAATATTGCTGGATTTATTTTATAGAAATCATAATCAGCTTCTCTGAAAATATCTGCAAATGGTTTTCCAAAGGATGGAGAAGCACTGCTCGGAACTTCATTAATATCAAAATCAACTTCACTGGCAAGAAATACCTCGCCACCATAGATTATCATATCATTGGTTATTCCCATCATTTCACCCTCACTGCTAACCACAGCGGCAACAGGCGCCCTGCCAATAGCAAATTTTATCTTTCTTGTATCTACTCCCATGTGGTCAAGCTTATAAAGAGCAGTTTCAACAACTCTTGCAGATATCTGAACTGTTCCAGCTATTGAAGAAGTTTTTGCAACAATAATATAAAGATTCTCAGGAGTCACACTGCAGCTCTCTGCAATTAGCCTTACAATCTCCCGGGGTGGATATTGAGATGTTTCAAGCACAATAACCGCTCTGTAATAACTCTCCATGTAGTCCAGCCTGTCATAGAGCCATTTTGGTTTTCTTGCAAGAGCTCTTGCAGGACCCGAACCCAGAGAAAAGAAGTTTCCAGCTTTTAAATTCCAGCCAGCCTTCTGAGAGGCAAGGGTTGCAAGAGCAGGTTTATCTGTGCTCACAACAACTTCAGGAAGGAGTATGCCTGAGTAATCCTTCAGAGAGATTTCAACACTGCCCAGACCACCCATACATATCTCGGCAAGAAGCCTTCCTGCTTCAAGGCTACCTTCAGCTTTAATACCAGCATCTATTATATTGGCTTCATCCTTTTTGTAAATAATCCCAAGCTTTTCACTGCTGGAAATCATTTTCTCAACTATTTTAAAGGCATTTTCGTTCAGCATAATAAACACCCAAGCTTTTATATTATTGAAATACTTTCGATGTGAACTACTACTTTACAAGTAAAGTGGCTTCCTAATTCAATGACTGAGCTTGCTCTGATGGGTAGAGGTTCTGTCTCAGATTTTCTCAAATGTCAATTCATCCACCCATTAAAATGGGTGGCCTTCGAGGTTTTTCATTAAAATATCCTGATTTTTTAACGTCTTGAATTGTTGGGTGAACAGGTTCTCATCGGCAGGTGAGATTTTTAATATCTTTTAATACGGTATATAGAGGGAAATCTATTAATTACTGTTTTCTCAGGAGGTTCTGATAATGTCAAAAACTAAACCAGGTAAAGTTTACAGAGTGGCTAAGAAGAGGCTTTTCACAAGAAAGGAATATATGAAAGGTGTTCCCAATCCAAAGATTACAATTTTTGATATGGGCGATATAATCAATCCTGACAAATTTGAAATTTCATTATCTCTTCATACAAAGGAGGAGGTCCAGATAACACATAACGCTCTGGAAGCTGCTAGAATAGCTGCTAATAAGTATATGACCAAGATAGCTGGAAGAAGTGGCTTCTATCTCAAGTTTAGAGTATTTCCCCATGTGGTTCTGAGAGAGAATAAACTGGCTACAGGAGCTGGTGCAGACAGAGTCAGCGATGGAATGAGAGGGTCCTTTGGCAAGAATGTGGGTCTCGCAGCCCATGTCAAGAGAAATCAGAAAGTAGTAACAATAAATGTAAACCGAAATAATTATTGGGCTGCTGTAAAAGCGCTTAGAAAGGCAGGAATGAAAATCCCGGGGCCTTTCAGCATATCGATAGATAGAGGGAGAGAGCTTCTCAACCTTTAATCTCTTTTTAAAAACTGTGTGCTGGAATATTCCTGTCAGAATGAAATGGATTCAACAGACTGAGGGATACTATCATGGCAGATTAAACATGCTGGATGTGATGATACACTTCACCAGAGTTTGCTTATATTCTTCAGGATTTTAAGCCAGCCATAACTTTTTGTGATATCTCTAAGTTCAACTGCTAACATGCAAGCATAGATTGGGTACTCATCATTTTTATATTTATTACAAACATATCAGAAAACCAACTACTTTAGTCGTTGGATGAATGCGATAATATAACTAAATATCTATAATTAAATATCTCTAACTAATTGTAAATTGTATAATGAATCTTAAATTTAAATTTAATGATATAAACAAACACAAAATTTATATAGTTATAAAAACAAGAATGATATTATGAAGAAAGGAGGTGTAATGCTAAAGAGTTACAAATGCAGGCCGTATTCTGGTAAAAAGCAGATAGTAAAATTAGAGGCTACTCTGGACACATGCAGACATTTGTATAATGATGCTCTTGGTAGCAGAAAACTACAGGCAGAACTCTATAGACTACCTATACCAAAACAAAAAAGTAGGGTTGGGATACACCGATTTTATGCCTGTTCGAGGTCCAGCACAAGATACACCTATGACTCAGGAAGCCAACGACTTTAGTCGTGGGTAGTTCACATCAACACACATAACGATGAGGGATGAATATGAAGGCTATTATACTTGTAATAGATGGTCTGGCTGATAGGCCTGTTAAAGCTCTCAACTATAAAACTCCACTGGAAGCTTCTGACAGGAATAATCTGAATGCTCTGGCAAAAAAGGGAATAACAGGGATTTTAGACCCTATTTCTCCTGGAATAAGAGCAGGAAGTGATACATCTCATCTTGCTATTTTGGGTTATGACCCTTTCAAGGTTTACACTGGCAGAGGTCCTTTCGAAGCTTCTGGCATGGGTATTGAAATAACTGGAGGAGACGTTGCCTTCAGGTGTAACTTTGCAACTGTTGATAACAATCTAATAGTAAAGGACAGAAGAGCAGGAAGGATTGAGAATACAGAGGAGCTGGAAAAGGCAATAACAGAACAGGTTAAACTTGAAGTTGACTATGAATTTAAATCACTCAAATACAGGGCTGCACTTGTTCTTAAAGGAAAGGGTCTGAGCTGTGAAGTCAGTGATATAGACCCCCACGAATCTGGAGTTAAAGTTAAAAAGCCAGAAGCTTTAAAAAAGGAAGCAGAGAAAACTGCAGAGATTCTCTGGGACTTCTCCATAAAGGCACATAGAGTGCTCAAAGAATATCCTATCAATAAAGATAGAAAACTACCTGCTAATTTTCTTCTGGCAAGAGGGGCAGGTATTACCCCTGAACTCAGAAGCTTTAAGGAAAAATACAATCTTAATGCTGCCTGTATAGCAACCACAGCGATAATAAAGGGTATAACAAAGCTGGCAGGTTTTGATATTATTGAGGCAGAGGCTGATTACTCAGCAAGAATATCTCAGGCGATTGATGCTCTGAATACTAGAGATATTGTGCTTATAAATATCAAAGAAGCAGATGAGGCAGGGCATGATAATAAACCTGAGGAAAAGATTAGAGTTATTGAAAAGCTTGACAGGTCTATGGATAGACTTCTGGAATTTGTGATAGAAAATTACCTTGTTGTTCTTCCAGACCATTCAACACCCTGTGGTGTTGGAGAACATACGGGCGATACTGTACCTGTGCTCATAGCCGGGCCAGAGGTTAGAAGTGACAGCGTTGAGAGATTTGACGAGAGGAGTACAACACTGGGTGGACTCGGTAGAATAAGGGCAAAGCATATAATGCCCATCATTCTGGATTTAATAAACAAAAGCCATAAGTTCGGGGCATAGAGATGAAGGCTTTAATTCTTGCAGCCGGGCAGGGAAAAAGACTTGAGCCTCTTACTGAAACTCAACCGAAGGTGATGCTTCCTCTTGTAGGTAAACCTTTACTCGAGCACCTTCTCATAGAAGTTAAAAGGGCTGGCATCAGAGAAGTTTCCATTCTTGTTGGTTACTGTGGAGATGATATAAAAAGTTATTTTGGTAACGGCTCTGAAATTGGACTTGAAATAACTTATATTGAGCAGAAAAAACTTCTTGGCACTGCACATGCAATTGCAAAAAGCAACTTTACTGAAGACTTTCTTGTTCTCAATGGCGATACTCTTGTTCTGAGCAGTGATATTAAAAAAGTAATGAAAGCTCACTCAGGTAATACCACAATAGCAGTGAAGACCTCAAAGAACCCTGAATTTTATGGTGTAGTAGAAGTTGATAAGAATATTGTGAAGAACCTGCAGGAGAAGCCCGAAAATCCTGAAAGTAACCTGATAAGCACAGGTATTTATGCCTTTTCAACTGAAATTTACAGTGCCATAGAGAAAACAGGACTTTCAAAGAGAGGTGAATATGAAATAACTGACAGTATAAAAATTCAGATGGAGGACGCTGATGTTACAGCAGTTGAAATTGAGAATTTTTTTGACATTGGTTCACCATGGGGTTATCTTGATGCCAATGCAGAGCTTCTTGATAAGGCTGAGGGGAAAATTACAGGCAAAGTAGAAGAGAATGTTACAATTAATGGAAAACTTATCCTCGAAGAAGGGGCTGTGATAAAATCAGGTAGCTACATTGAAGGGCCAGTTTATATTGGCGAGGAAAGTTCTGTTGGTCCAAATACATACCTGAGAAGTTTTGCAACACTAGGAAAAAGGTGCAGAATAGGTATGAGCACAGAAATAAAAAATACAATTATCATGGATAAAAGTAATGTACCACATCTGAGTTACCTTGGCGACAGTATTGTTGGAAGGGATTGCAACTTTGGGGCAGGTGCCAAAATAGGAAATCTAAGGCTTGATAACTCAAATGTCAAAGTATATATTAAGGGAAAACTCGTAGATACTGGCAGAAGAAAATTCGGGGCTATAATTGGAGATAATGTTAAACTTGGTCTGAATGTTATGATAAACTCTGGAAGGAAGATAGGTTCATACTCAAAAATAGGGCCTGGAGTGATAATTTACAGAGACATACCCAGAGAGAGTACAGTTATTGCAGAACAGAAAATTTAATATATATTCATGAAGGAGATGTTTGGTATGGGAACGAGTTTGACTATAATCTCAAGAAAGGGAGGTGTAGGAAGAACCTTTATTTCTGTAAATCTCGCCATTGCTATAGCAACTATGGGAAAAAAAGTCCTTTTAATTGATGGAAATATTGAACAGCCCAATGTGGGACTGGCTATGAATATTGATTCTTCTGAAGCTACAATTCACCATTATCTGGCTGGAA
This sequence comes from Methanobacteriota archaeon, assembly GCA_003229935.1. Lineage (GTDB taxonomy): Archaea > Hydrothermarchaeota > Hydrothermarchaeia > Hydrothermarchaeales > BMS3B > BMS3B. The sequence goes on from QIGD01000009.1 coordinate 16,077, forward strand.
AGAAGGAATTGGATGAAGTTATCTCAAAATATGACGGTATTGATGTAATTTATGGGGATATTGAATTTCAATCTTTGAGTGATATAGATACAGGAAAATTCAATGATATGATTAAAAAGCTTATTGATGAATATGATGTGATAGTGATTGATTCCCCTTCAGGTTCCAACACGATTTTTGCACCACTTCAGTCCCAGGAAAATGCTCTTGTTGTTGTAACACCTAATATCCTCAGTGTTGTAGATGGCATGCGTGCCAAAAATATATCAAAGAAGCTTGGTAGTAAAATTGTTGGTGTTGTTGTAAACAATACAGCACAGAAGAAGTATCTCACAAATGAAAATATAGAGTTTGCTCTCAATTCGAAAGTTCTTGTGGAGATACCCTATGAAGAAAAGGTTGAAACTTCTCTGGCTATGGGAGAGCCTCTGATTTTAAATTATCCCAATACCACAGTTGCTAAAAAGATAATAAATCTTGCACACATTCTGATAGGTGTGGCTGACAAATAAAAACCAGAAACTGGATATATATTTCAATTTTATAACGATAGAGCTTTAAGGATATCTATGGAGTTCTCTCTTGGAGTTACAACAGGCATGCCCCTGAAACATTCAATGAAGCTGCTAAGAATAGCTGAAGAAAAGGATTTTTCAAGGGTTTTTGTGGGTGAAGATATACTCTCAAGAGAGATATTCACATACCTTTCTATTTTTGCAAATGAGTCTAGGCTTCCAGTAGCTTCTGGCATACTCAGCCCATATGTGAGAAGCCTTGTTTTGATAGCTAGTGGCTCGGCAGGGCTTCAGCTCATAACTAACAATAAATTTACTTTAGGTATAGGTGCAGGAGGTATAACAGAAGTTGAGACGCTTACAGGAGAGGCACCGGGCAAAGCCAATGAAGTGCTAAGGGAAACTGCCGAAGTTATAAGAGCTATTTTCAGAGGTGAGAAAGTAAGTTATGAAGGAAGAAAAGCCTGCCTCAGAGGCTATAGTTTAAGAATAAAAGGTGTGAAAGTTCCTGAAATTTACTTCGGGGTGAGGGGAAGAGAACTCCTTGCTCTTGCCGGCGAGGTTGCAGATGGAGTTATATTTTCTACACCGAGAAGTTATCTTAAAGAGGCTCTTAAAATTGTGAAAAAATCAGCAGAAATGCATGGTAAACGTTTTGATGAAATAAAAAAAATAGTCTGGAATCCTGTAGCTTTTGAGAACAGTAAAAGAGCAAGAGTAATTGTCGCCACAATGCTGGTGAGCACTCCAGAATACATACTGAAAAGTACAGGTCTGGCTGAAGAGGCTATAAAAATAAGAAAGGCCTTAGAGAAGAGCAGTTACGATAAGGCTTCAGAACTGGTGAGCAGAGAAGCTTTAGACGAATACTGTATTACTGGAAATATTGGTGATATTAAAGACGATTTCGAATATCTTGTAAAAGAGGGGTTTCAGGAGTTTGTAATCTCTCCTATAACCGGAGATATGAATCTTTCAGAGTGGTAAAATGGACTTCGGCATTAATTTCAATGGCGACTTTGAAATAGAGAAAGCAGGGAGAAGAGCAGCTGAAGCCGAGAAGCTGGGTTTCAGCCATATCTGGGTGGGTGAGAGCAGAGCACTAATCCATCCTTTTCCTATTCTTGCCGTTCTCACATCAGCCACATATAAGGTAACCATGGGCACAGGAATCATATCAGCCCTTGGAAACAGGTGTTTTCATATAAACAAAGCCTTTCTTACACTGAAGGAAATATATGGTGAGCGCTTCATAGCAGGAATTGCACCCGGCGATGTTCATGGTCTCAGAGTTGAGTGTATAGCGACAAAGCCCGTAATGAAAAGGTTGGAGTACTGTATTTCAAAAATAAAGGGAACCGTACCGGTATATATAGGGGCTTCTGGTCCTAAATTGATAGAGCTTGCAAGTGTTAAGGCAGAAGGCATAATACTCAACTATATCAATCCAGAATATTTAAAGTGGGCTTTAAAACACAGAAAGAAGAGAGTTTATACTGTTGCCATAGCACCTGCACTACTTTTACCTGACAGTAAAAATGAAAGTGAACTACTCTATGCAGCAGGTGTTGTGGCAGCCGGTGCCAACCAGAACTTTCTTGAAGAGTATGGAATCTATGAGGAAGCCTTTGAGGTAAGAAAAAAAGTTATAAGAAATAATTTCGAAGCTCTTAAAGAGCATAAAGATTTTCTTCTTGAAAACTTTACCCTTTCAGGAACCTATGAAGAAGTTTTTAAAAAGATTAAAGAGATTGAGAAGCTTGGCATTGACCAGATAATTCTCGGCTCTCCTTTCAACAAATCAGAAAAATTTAAAGAAGTAGAAAATATTATAAGAGCCTTAGACTGACATACTCCCACGATAAAGTTCGTTCTATGGTCTCCATCGTCCATAGAGTTGCCTATTTAGGGATATCAGTGTTCCCTTCTGTTACATCTCTGTCTATATTAACACAAACATCAAGGAAGTAGAATTGGTAAAATATGGGAAAGGAATATAATTTTAAAAAAGGTGAAATAGGGCAATTCATCCCATGCTTTCGCAAGGGACCTTCTTGCCAAAACAGATGAAAAGGTGAAAATATGCTTATTAAAGTTGCGCATTCCCCAGACCCAGATGATGCATTCATGTTCTATGCTCTTAAGATGAAGAAGTTTCCCACGCCTAACTATGAGTTTGAGGATATCCTTGGAGATATTGAAACTCTCAATAGAGAAGCTATGAAAGAAAGCTATGAGGTTACTGCAATATCAATACATGTCCATATATTTCTGACAAATATGCTCTCTTGAATACGGGAGCAAGTATGGGGTTGAAATATGGCCCCATTGTTATTGCAAATAAGAAACTTGACAGCCTCAGTGGTAAGAGAATAGCTATACCAGGGAAGCTTACATCTGCCTATTTAGCTTTAAAGCTCTACGAGAATAATTTTGAAGAGGTAATAATGAAATTTGATGAGATTTTCGAGGCTGTTTCTTCGGGAAAGGTAGACTGTGGCTTGATAATCCATGAAGGACAGGTAACATTTGAAGATATGGGGCTGAAAAAGATTGTAGACCTTGGCGAGTGGTGGTATGAAGAAACTTCATTGCCTCTACCTCTTGGTGGAAATGTTATAAAACGCAATCTGGGAGAAAAGGTAATGAGTGAAGTTTCAGGTTATCTGAAGAAGAGTATTGAGTATGCTATGGAGAATGAGGAAGAAGCCCTGAAATATGCCTTTCAATTTGGAAGAGGGCTTGATTCAGAGAAGAATAAAAAGTTTGTAAGGATGTATGTCAACAGCTACACTATGGACTATGGAGAAGATGGAAAGACTGCCGTGAAGCTTCTGCTTAAGAAAGGCTATGAGGCAGGAATTATTGATAGATATTCTGAACCAGAATTTATTTAGTCAATCACCATCCATTTAAATGGGTGGTATCCTTGCCCAGATTATTATGAAAGGGTAATAGCTATTTTTTCATATATACTGGAAGTTTTACCTGTTCATACTTGGAAATATCAATCGGATACTTACCTGTTAGGCAACCTGTACAAAGATTTCTATCCTCCATGCCAATAGCTTCAATAAGACTTTCAATGGAAAGATATTTGAGAGAATCTGCACCTATTTCTTCTCTCATCTCTTCAACTGTCTTATTGTTGGCTATTAATTCCTCATTGGTGGGCATATTTATACCAAGATTGCATCTTGATTTTATGGGTGGGCAGCCAACGCGCATATGAACTTCCTTTGCTCCAGCTCCCTTCAGAAGCCCTATAATCCTGCTTGAAGTTGTCCCTCTGACTATACTATCGTCAAAGAGAACAATCTTCTTCCCCTTTACCTCCCCTGCAATAGGATTCAGCTTGAGCTTGACAGCAAGCTCCCTTGCCTCCTGCTCAGGCAGAATAAAAGTTCTTCCGACATAACGGTTTCTTATAAGCGTTTCTCTGTAAGGTATTTTTGAAGCTCTGGAGTAGCCCAGAGCAGATGGTATGGCAGAGTCGGGAATGGGTGATACAATATCTGCCTCGATATCATCATTCAAACCAATGAACTCGCCTATTCTCTCTCTAACTTTGTAAACAGGAATATCATTGAGAACCGAATCAGGCCTTGCAAAATAAACATACTCAAACATGCAATAAGCTTTTTTTGGAAGTCTTATAACCCTGTGAGAATTCAAACTGCAGTAATTATCTATTTCGAGAATTTCACCTGGCTTGACATTCCTTACATACTTGGCTCCAACCACATCTAGAGCGACAGTCTCAGAAGCAACAATATAGCCCCTTCCTTCAAGATTGCCAAGTACAAGTGGTCTTATTCCGAGGGGGTCTCTCACAGCATAAATCGCATTATCAGTAAGAATCACAAGAGAGTAAGAACCCACAAGTTTCTTCATAACTTCAGCAATACTCTCAACAAAATCCTTCCCCTTTAGATGCTCTCTGATTATAAGATGGGCAATAATCTCTGTATCGCTTGTTGAGACGAAAATCGAGCCACTGGCTTTAAGGGCATGTCTGAGTTCTTCAGCATTCACAATATTACCATTATGGCCTATAGCAAGAGTACCGCTGGAATGACGGACAACAAAAGGCTGAGCATTCTCTATTTGTGATGCTCCCATAGTTGAGTACCGTACATGCCCTATACCTGCATTCCCATCAAGAGAATCAAGAGAATCAAAAGTGAATATTTCATTTACAAGGCCCATGCCTTTTTCAGAAAAAAAACCATTTTTTTTTCGTGTTACTATACCAGTTGACTCCTGACCACGGTGTTGAAGAGATAGTAAGGAATAGTATATTGAGTAAGAAGCTTTCTTAAGGTTATCCTTAAAGCATACCCCTACTACACCACATTTATCTTTCAAAAATATACCTCGACTATATAAGCCTCTGTTTATTAACTTTTTTATTCTGCCAGGCAAATCTCCTTATTCTCTTGCTGTTTCCAAAACCACATGCTGCACATACTTTCTTTTTCGCATGGAAGGAATTCCTACCGCATCTCCTGCAGCGGATATGTAGTCTCTTGTTTCTTTTGCCCATCGATGGCGTACCTTTACTCATAATCACACCTCAGTTTTTAAATAAACATTCGACCTCAGCCCGAAGCTTCCCCAGAGTAAGATTTTTTGAATAAGCTTACCGTTACCAAAGGTTTTTATTCTCCAGAGCTAAAATTTAACTATGAATGAATTTATAGACAGAGTTAAATTCAGAGTTAATATTGCAGGTGAAGCTCTGGCTATTGCAGTCGTTCAGGATTACAGAACTCTGGAAGTTCTCATGGTGGCCTTCATGAACAGAAATGCCCTTGAAGAAACACTTGAAACAGAAAAAATGACTTATTTCTCAACATCAAGAGAAAGAATATGGATTAAAGGAGAAACCTCTGGTAACTTTCAGAAGGTTAAAGAGGTTAAAATAGACTGTGACGGTGATGCTCTTCTCTTTAAAGTGGAACAGAAGAGAGCTGCCTGCCATAAGGGATATTACTCCTGTTTCTTCAGAACTTATGAGAATGGAAAGGTTAAATTAACTGGTGAAAGAATTTTCGATGATCAAAGAGTCTATGGAGATAAAAATGACAGTAATAGTACCTGATACTTCTATAATTGTAGATGGCAGGCTATCATGGCTTGTTGAAAGTGGCGAGTATGAAAATCCCAGATTGTTAATACCTGAGGCTGCTGTAGCTGAGATAGAGCACATGGCAAATCAGGGCAGAGCCTCTGGATTCACAGGCCTGGAAGAGCTGAAGAAGCTCAGAAAGATGTGTTCGGAGGGGCTTGTTGATATCGAATTTTTTGGCAGGAGACCAGAAACTGATGAACTCCATGATATCGATGCTATTATAAGGGAATCTGCTCCTGAAGTCAATGGCATTCTTGTAACTGGTGATAAAGTTCAGGCTTCCATAGCAAAGGCTAAAGGTATTGATGTTATTCTACTCAGACCCATTCTGGAAGAAAACAGAATACCGAGAATTTATGATTACTTTGACGAGAACACAATGAGTGTTCATCTCAAGGAAAAAGTTGTCCCCCTTGCTAAGAGAGGTAAGCCAGGAGATTTCAAACTTGTGAAAATAAGCGAAACTCCACTGACAGATAGAGATATCTCAACTATGGCAAGGGAAATAATAGAGTTTGCAAAGCAGGATAGTGATAGTTTTATTGAGATTGAAAGACAGGGTGCCACTGTCGTTCAGTTGAGGCGGATTAGAATAGCAATTGCAAGACCACCCTTCAGCGACGGATATGAAATAACTGCAGTAAGAGCAGTTGCAGAGGTGACTATGGAAGACTACAGTCTGAGTCAGGAACTTATAGAGAGGCTTCGCACCAGAGCTGAAGGTATCCTTGTAGCTGGACCTCCAGGTGCAGGAAAAAGTACCTTCTCTCAGGCTCTTGCCGAGTTCTACAGAGAACAGGGAAAAATAGTCAAGACAATGGAATCACCACGAGATTTAATTGTGAGCGATGAAATAACCCAGTATGCTCCTCTTGAAGGAGACATGGAGAAGACAGCAGACATACTCCTTCTTGTAAGACCTGATTATACAATATATGATGAAGTTCGTAAAACCCGTGACTTCAAAATTTTTGCTGATATGCGTCTTGCTGGTGTGGGAATGGTTGGAGTTACACATGCCACAAAAGCCATAGACGCTGTGCAGAGGATGATAGGCAGGGTAGAGCTTGGAATGATCCCTCAGATTGCAGACACAATAATATTCATAAAAGATGGTCAGGTGAACACAGTTTATAAAGTAAAGTTCAGTGTGAAGGTACCATCCGGAATGATTGAGGCTGACTTAGCCAGACCTATGATTGAAGTTAAAAATTTTGAGAGCGATACCACCGAATACGAAATATACACCTTTGGGGATGAAACTGTTGTTATGCCTGTAGCTGAACTGGAACAGAAAGTAACAACACCTGTTGAGAAGCTTGCCAGAGAACAGGTAATTCAGGAGATAAAGAAAAGTCTGCCAAAAGCAGAATTTGAGGCTGAGTTTAAAGGAAACACATGTATTCTCTGGGTGGAAGAGCGCTACCTTCCAAAGATAATAGGTAGAAAAGGGAAAAACATAGATTTGCTGGAGAAAAAGCTTGGAATAAGAATAGATGTAAGAAATCTTAACAAGATTTCCAAGAAAGATGAAACAAAAGACAAACTGGATGTAGAAATAGTGGAAACTAAAAATTATTTAACTATTGTCTTCAACAAAGCCCATACTGGAAAGATGGTAAAAGTATATGGGAACGATAAATATTTCTTCACAGCTACAATCTCAAGAAAAGGAGAGATAAAAATAGGCAAGAAAACCGAACTGGGTGGAGCTGTTAAAAAGACTATTGAATCGAAAGGAGAGATTTCTGCACAGGAAGTTTGAGAACTTTTCTCTCGTTAGCCAGCTATTAAAAGTGAACATCCTAATTAAGGTGAGAGTGTCAATCACCACTGTTAAAACGGATGGCTTGTCCTGTGAGGGATAAGTTAACAGGTTGATTAGGAGGCATTGAAAGATGCAGAAGTTATTGGTAGAGTTCAAGAATACATCAGGGGCTCCTCCTCAAGTCCCCTGCTCTGTAAGCGAGATATTAAACAGAGAGGAAACCTGTGTGCCTCGTATAGTATTGGCTAATAACAGCTCCAAAGAGGACCAACACTCTGGCAAGAGTGGACAGGACTTGCGAGTCCCTGTCACAAATATGCAGAAGCAACCAATACCCGATAGTTCGAGAAACAGTGAGCAGGTTGAGTTCCCCACTGGTTTGGATAGGATTAAAATTATAATTTTTAAAGAGGTGAAAAGGACAATCCCTCAACCCATTGAAATGGGTAGTCTCATTGTCCAAATATTATGAACAGAGATAGTGCTTTCAGGGTAAGAGAGATTTTGGAAGAGCATCACAGATGGTTCTCAGAGAGTTTACCAATGATCGCCAGTGAGAATATTACCTCTCTTCTGGTAAGAGAGGTGTGTGCCAGCGACTTTTCTCATAGATATGCAGAGGGACCGCCTGGCAGACGCTTCTATCAGGGATGTAAATATATAGACGAAATTGAATTTCTAACCATTGACCTTGCAAAGAAGCTTTTTGATGCAGAATATGCCAATGTTCAGCCTATTTCTGGCACTATAGCTAATCTGGCTTGTTTTGATTCGATTGCAAAACCAGGAGATACCATGATATCCCTTAATGTACCTCATGGTGGTCATATATCACATTCTGAAATAAGTGCCGCAGGTGTTAGAGGCTTAAAAGTAAAGACTTTTCCATTTGATGTAGATGAGATGAATATAGATATTGACAGGGCTGAAAAGAAGATAAGAGAGATTAAACCAAAAATAGTTCTTTTCGGTGCAAGTATATTTTTATTCCCTCATCCTATTAAGGAACTATATGATGCCTGCAGGGAGAGTGGAGCAACAATAATGTATGATGCTGCCCATGTTCTGGGTCTGATTGCCGGTAAAAAATTCCAGCAGCCATTCAAAGAGGGTGTGGATGTTATGCCAGCTTCGAGGCACAAGACCTTCCCTGGGCCTCAGGGTGGCGTAATTCTTGCAAAGGAAAAATTTGGGAAGAGGATTTCAAAGGCAGTTTTTCCTGGTCTAGTGAGTAATCACCATCTTCACCATATGGCAGGCTTTGCTGTGACTTTATCGGAAATGCTTGAATATGGAGAAGCCTATGCCAGTCAGATAATCAGAAATTCCAAAGCTCTTGCCCAAGCTCTTTACGACTCTGGTTTCAAAGTCCTCTGTGAACATAAAGGTTTTACTGAGAGTCATCAGGTGGTTGTGGATATTTCTGATAATGGTGGAGGCACATGGGTTGCTGAAAATCTTGAAAAAGCAAATATAATACTCAACAAAAACCTTTTACCCTGGGATGATATAAACAACAGTGCAAATCCAAGTGGTATAAGACTTGGCACCCAGGAATTGACAAGACTCGGAATGAAAGAAGATGACATGCAGGATATCGCAAAATTAATAAAGAAGGTTGTCATAGATAAGCAGACACCCGAAAAAGTTAAAAAGGAAGTTAGAGAACTAAGGAAAGAGTTTAATAAAGTTCACTACAGCTTTGATAAAAAAGCTGACGCTTACAGTTATATAAGATTCTTTTAGCTTGCTCACAAAATATATTAAGAAGTCTACAAAAATTACTTGAGCAGGCTCATCTTTTTGAATGCGACTCTGGAGAGTTTGATATGGAAGACAAGTTGGAAGAGCTGATCAGAGAAAGAGATAAGCTGGATATAAAAACAAGACAGCTTAAGAAGGAACTGACAAAGAACAGAAGGAAAATGAGGGAGTTCAATAAGAAAAGAAGAGATTTAATTGACGCCATAAGACAGAAAAACTCCTTGGCGAACAAGGCAAGAGCTCAGAGAGAGAAATACAAAGAAGAGATAAAAAAGCTGAAAACTCAAAGAGGAGAGATAATTAACAAGATAAAGGATATTCAGGCGAGTTATGGTGAAATCAGAGATAAATCTCCTAAGGGTAACTTCAAGAGACTTCTCAAAGATAAAGAACGCCTTGAGTGGAAGCTTCAGACCTCTGTTCTTAAGATAAAGAAGGAAGATGAGATTGTCAAGAAAATCGATAGTCTTGAAAAGGAGCTCTCCAGATTCAAGGATATTATAAATATCTCAAAGAAACTTGACAAGGAAAGACAGGCATCAAGGAAACTCAGAGAAGAAATAATGAAACTCTCCAATGAATCCCAGAAGCATCACGAAGAGTTCATATCTCATGTTGAGAAAATTAAAGAACTTGAAAAGAAAATTGATGAGATAAATGAGGAAAAGAAGAAGACAGGATTATATCTCGATGCTCTCAATGAAGAGATTGATAATCTTGTGGCACAGCTTAAACAGATGGACAGGCAAATTGTTGAGATAGAAACCGAAGCTGAAGTCATATATGAAGAGAAAACTGAGAAAGAACTTAGAGAAGAGGCAAAAGAAATATATGAAAAGTTCAGGCATGGTGAAAAACTTAACCTCGAAGATATCTATCTGCTCAGAAGGTTCAACTTTGTTTAACCTTCTGGTATTATGGTGCGAAGATGGAAGAGAGAATACTGGTAATATCAATTGATAGGGATGCAGATATTACCATAAAAGTCGGATTGGACGGTCCCATAATCGGGAGAAAAGGAAACCTAAATGCAGCTGTATCTCTGGGTCTGGTTGACCCGACTGAAACAGATACAAATACAATATTTGAAGCCATAAGGATATACGACAACTACAAGGCTCTAGGAAAAAATGTTGAGGTTGTCACAGTTGTAGGCGACGAGATAGTCGGAACTATTTCTGATGAAAAGATTGCAAAGCAACTGGACTCGATAATTGAGAAGTTCAAGCCCACAGGTGTGGTTATAGTAACTGACGGTGCTGAAGACGAGTATATTCTGCCTATAATCCAGTCAAGAGTTCCTATTATCTCTCTCAGCAGAGTGATAATGAAGCAGAGTGAAAATCTTGAAAGCACTTACTACCTGATTCTTGATTTTATGCGGGAAATTGTGAGTGACACAAAGCTTTCAAGGCTGGTTCTTGGAATACCAGGGCTTGCTCTTATACTATACATGCTACTTGGCCCTCATAGCTGGAGAGTCATATTTGGAATTGCTGGATTTTTTCTGTTGATTAAAGGATTTCAACTTGAAAGCTACTTTGGAAAGGGATATGAGGAGTTCAAAACTTCTTTAAACTTCTTTCATTGCCGGAAAGATATCTTTCTTCACATACGCAGTTGCAATGATACTTACCGCCTTGGGATTGATAATGGGCAGGGCAGAAGCTCTTAATCAAGGGCCCATGAGTAACATTAATTATCTCCCCTATTTTCTTACAGGAAGTATAGACTTTTTCATGTTTGCAGCTATAGTGGCAATAATAGGAAAGAGTATAGATGCCCTAGTTGAGGGTCTACCGCTATATAAATATGGTGTGTTGATTATTTTTGTAATTGCATTAAGACTTATCTTCTCTTCTGTAGCTCTATTCCTTGAAGACAAACTGGCCAAGGATATATTTGCTCTGACTATAACCGTGGGGCTGATATTAACAATAGTTGCTTTCATAGGAATAAAAGGAACATACAAGAAGGCTGAAATAATATGACGGTTGCAATTATCGGAGGTTCAGGTGTTTATGACCCCAAGTTCTTTACAGAAGAGAGGGTTCTTAATGTCTCTACACCCTTCGGCATAACAAATGATATTATAAAGGGAAGGTTTTCAGGAAATGAAATTTATTTTCTGGCGAGACACGGAAAAAAACATGAAATTCCTCCGCATAAAGTCAACTACAGAGCAAATATATATGCATTGAAACATCTTGGCGTTGATAGAATCATTGCAATTAATTCGGTGGGTGCTGTAAATCCTGAGTTCAAACCCGGAAGCTTTATTGTGCCTCATGATATTCTGGACTTCACAAAGAGAAGAGCTTCAACCTTCTATGACAGAAAAGCTGTCCATATTGATATGACTGAACCTTACTGCCCTGAAATAAGAGAAGCTATTATTGAAGCTGACAGCAGAAAAGACATTTTTAAGAAGGGTGTATATGCTATTATGGAAGGGCCTAGATTTGAGACTCCTGCCGAGATAAAAATGCTATCAACCCTAGGTGCAGACCTTGTTGGTATGACTGGAATGCCCGAAGCATCTCTTGCCAGAGAACTTGAGATATGCTACTCAGCAATATGCATATCAACAAATTTCGGTGCAGGAATTAAAAGCGAGAAGCTCACTGCTACTGAGGTAATTGATATTGTAAAGAAGGCTGAAACAGAACTGAGGGAGATTATAATAGAAACAATTAAACTAATTCCTGAAAAGAGAAACTGTCCATGTTCCAGAGCTCTTGAAGGTGCAGAAGTTTAAATTATGATAGACATAGCAGAAAACCAATGACTTTAGTCGTTGGATGAATGCGATAATATAACTAAATATCTATAACTAATCATAAATTGTATAATGAATCTTAAATTTAAATATGGTGGTAAAAACAAATACAACGGTTATATACTTATAGAAGCAATAATGATATTATGAAGAAAGGAGGTGTAATGTTAAAGAGTTACAAATATCGTTTGTATCCAAATAAAGAGCAGAAAGAGAGATTAGTAGAGACTCTGGATACATGCAGATATTTGTATAATGATGCTCTTGGTAGCAGGAAACTACAGGCAGAACTCTATAGACTACCTATACCAACACAATGGATTACAGTGAAAAGTCA
>QIGD01000010.1 GCA_003229935.1 Methanobacteriota archaeon
TGGTTCCGAGGTACTTTATCACCTTTTGCCTCACCTTCCCATTCACCCATTTGTTTTCCACCTCGTAGTAGTATTTCTTATCTCCCCTCTTTTTACATCTTATAAAGGACATAGTATTTATTTATGGGCACTATGGAATATAAATATTTCGATCTAGATGTTTTGAACTGATAGAAGAAATCAGTGGGCACTAAAAAGGAGAATCCAACCAAGTTTTGATGCTATAGTCACGATATCGTAAACTCACAAAAAAATTTAAATTGGGAGAGGACAAATTAAGAGAGGTTATAATTATGGTTTCAGATGGAAATGTAATAGAGGTAAAAATTGAAGAAGAGATGAAAAAGAGTTATATCGATTATGCCATGAGTGTAATTGTTGGCAGGGCTCTTCCTGATGTCAGAGATGGCCTGAAGCCTGTACATAGACGAATACTTTACTCAATGTATGAGCTTGGTCTTGTCCACAACAAACCCTACAAAAAATCTGCAAGAATAGTCGGTGAAGTTCTTGGTAAATATCATCCCCATGGCGACACTGCTGTTTATGATGCCCTTGTAAGAATGGTTCAGGACTTTTCACTCAGGTATCCACTTGTGAATGGGCAGGGAAACTTTGGCAGTGTAGATGGCGACAGCCCTGCTGCCATGCGTTACACTGAGGCAAGACTTTCTGAGATAGCTGAAGAGATGCTGGTGAGCATTGAGAAGAATACAGTAGATTTCGTGCCAAACTTTGACGATTCCCTCAAAGAACCATCTGTTCTTCCTGCTAAAATACCAAATCTCCTCATAAACGGTTCTTCAGGCATAGCAGTGGGAATGGCAACAAATATGGCGCCACATAATCTAACTGAAATATGCAATGCCATAGTTATGCTCATTGATGATCCCATGCTGGGTATCAATGATATGATGGAAATTGTAAAAGGGCCAGACTTTCCAACTGGAGCATTTATACTTGGACATAAAGGCATAACCAGTGCTCACACAACAGGGAGAGGAACTGTCAGGATAAGAGCAAGGGCAACAATAGAAGAGGACAAACACAATAAATCAAAAATTCTAGTTACTCAGATTCCCTACATGGTTAATAAGAGCAATCTTCTTGAAAGTATAGCAAATCTTGTTAAGGACAAAAAGATTGAAGATATTTCAGACCTCAGAGATGAGAGTGATAGAGAGGGTATGAGGATAGTAATAGAGCTCAAGAGCAGTGCTACACCTGAGGTTGTACTCAGAAATCTCTACAAACACACACAGCTTGAAACGACATTTGGAATAATAAACCTCGCTATTGTGAATGGAGAGCCAAAAGTACTCAATCTGAAACAGCTTATAAAGGAATTCCTTAAACACAGAAAGAAAGTTGTTATAAGACAGACAAAATTTGACTTGGAGAAGGCTGAGAATAGGGCTCACATCCTCCAGGGTATGGTAATAGCCCTTGACAACATAGATGCAGTTATAAAACTAATAAAGGGCTCCACAGAGGTAAAAGAAGCAAAAACAGGGCTGATAGATACGTTTGGACTTACTGAAGTTCAGGCTCAGGCAATACTTGATATGCGCCTCCACAGGCTCACTGCTCTAGAGAGAAATAGAATCATTGATGAACATAAAGAACTTCTGAAGAAGATAGAAGAGCTTAAATCTATTCTTGGAAGTGAAGAAAAAATCTTTGAAATTATAAAGAAAGAAATCATTGATATTAAGGGAAAATACGGTGATGATAGGAGAACACAGATTATAGAGCAGGAAGATGAGATAAATATTGAAGACCTCATCGTAAAAGAAGATATGGTCATAACCAGAACCCATAGAGGATACATAAAGAGCATCCCTCTCAGCACCTACAGGATGCAGCGCCGGGGTGGAAGGGGAGTAATGGGTATGGAAACTAAAGGTGAAGATACTGTTAAAGACTTATATATAGCCTCAACCCACGACTATATGCTATTTTTCTCAAATAAAGGTAAAGTCTACTGGCTCAAAGTGTATGAGATTCCCACAGCAGGAAGATATTCACAGGGCAAGGCTATAGTCAATCTGCTAAAATTAAGCGAAGAAGAGAAGATAACAGCCACAATAACTGTGAAGGAGTTTTCAAGCGAGATATATATATTATTTGTTACAAAAAGAGGAAGAGTTAAAAAAACCAGTCTGGCTGCCTATAAACATCCCAGAAAAGATGGTATTAGGGCCATAAGCCTTGAAGAAGGTGATGAACTGGTTGACGTTGAGTTGACAGACGGCAAAAACAAGGTAATTATATCAACAAAGTATGGCAAAGCCATAAAATTCAGAGAGGAAGATGTTAGGTCTATGGGAAGAACAGCCATGGGAGTTAAGGGGATAAATCTCAGAGCAAGAGATGAAGTTGTCGGGTCTGAGGTTGTAAAGAAAGGAGAGACAATCTTTGCTGTTACTGAACATGGCTATGGAAAGAGAACCAGGGTTGGGGGCTATCCAATTCAGAGCAGAGGAGGTAAGGGAGTAATAAATATTATACCCAGCGTGAGAAATGGTCTTGTAATTGGAATACTCAGCGTTAAAGACGATGACGGAATTATACTCACCAGCTCAAAGGGTATTGTAATAAGAGTCCCTGTGAAGGACATTTCAGTTATGGGAAGGAATACGCAGGGAGTTAAAATAATGAATCTTGATAAGGGAGATAGTGTGGTTGCTCTCTCCAAGGTTCATTAATCTCTTTCTGTTTTAAATCATGTAGATAGATACACCTGTTATATAGAACCTATATAATATAAGGAGTTATATAACATGTATACTCAATATATTCTAATTGGAAAAAGTATATATGGCTATACAGTAAAATGATAAACCATGAACAACAGGAAGGTGGGCATAAACTGGGTAAATGTAAAGGAGTTAAACTGCCATGGAACAGTAGACATTGAAGATGTGGATGTTGTGGAGATTTCATTGGCTGATTTTGACTTCCTTAAATTCGGAGAGGATATTGTCAATTTTGCCCTGACCATTAAAGAAAATTATGATATAAACTATACAGTTCATGCACCCTATCAGAATTCATACATTGAAAAGACAAGAGTTAATCTCTCAAAAATAGATGAGAGGAATATAAAACTTATGGAAGAGACTATAAAACTAAGCAGCGAGATAGGTGCTGAGACCATTGTTGTACATGCGGGAGACGCAATCAGCAGAGGGGCTGAGGAAAATGCTGTGGAAAATTTAAAGACGGTTTGTGGGATTGCCAGCTATTATGGTATGGATATAGCTCTTGAAAATATATTTACAGACGAGAATGGTACAAAGAGGGTCGGAGAAACCCCACAGGAGCTTTTAGACATATGCAATAGGGTATCAAAAGATAATATGGGGGTGAATTTCGATGTAGGTCATGCTTTTATCTCCTCAACCAAGTATAATCTTAAAATAGAGGATTACTTTAATACGCTCAGGAACCATATAATACATATGCATATCCACAATAACCATGGAATAGAAAAAACACCATGGGACGAGCATCTGCCTCTATTTGCAGGGCTGATAGACTATAGAGAATTAGAATATCTTATAAGAGGGAGAAATATTATACTGGAGATTAGAGCGGGGTCCACCGATGACATCTCAGCAAGTCTCGAATTTATAAAAGGAAAAAAGAGGTTAGAACCTCTGGCTTCTGTTGCCTGACATTCCTGTTGTTCAATTAAATACCTGTGGTGGTTACTTTTTTTCATTTAGCTATGTATCTGAAGGAGATTAAGATATGCACAAATACATGTTCAGGTATAAATAGAATAGCAAAGATATATTTTGAGGACAAAGGCAAGACTTTTTACTGGGATGAGATATCCCCTGAAAAAATAAGGAAATCACCTGGTGGGAAAGTTACTCCGGAAGATTTAAAGGAGATAACCGAAGTTCTACTTAAAGAAAGAGCTAGAAGAAGGTTCACTTTGGATGCAAGATTAATTTCACAGGCATTAAAGAGCCTAATAGGTAAAAAATTATGAGAAAATCAGTAGAACTTTTATGACGCTGGATGATAGCAAGCTTTCTGATGCAATCAAGACAGGCAGAGATGGTAATAACGGTGAAACTACTGGATATTTAGAGGAAGCACTAAAATATGGAAATCTGGCAGGAGAGACGTTGAAAAAGGCAAAAAATCTTTACTTGGTAGACGATTCAAAGAAATAATTTATGTTAGGAGATATTGACTATGTACTTCTACAAATATCATGGCACAGGAAATGACTTTATTCTTGTGGACAATCGAAAAAGAGTTATTCCAGAAGAAAAACTCAGTCTGGCTGCTGTAAACTTATGTCATAGAAACTTCGGAATAGGTGCTGATGGTCTTATGCTAATTGAAGATTCGGAAAATGCTGACATTAAATTCAGAATTTTTAATCCCGACGGTAGCGAGGCAGAGATGTGTGGCAATGGAATGAGATGCTTTGCAAAACATGTCTACGACTTCGGTATTATTACAATACCCAAGATTAAAGTTGAAACTCTTGCAGGAGTGCTCAATGTTAATGTCGTGGAGAACGGTGAGATAAGCTATATAAAGGTGGATATGGGCAAACCCGAGCTGGACAGGAGAAATATTCCTGCAGCAGGTGAAGGTAAAATTATAAGGGAAAGGGTGGATAATGGCAGGGAGATAAGTGCAGTTAACACGGGTGTGCCCCATGTGGTTACATTCACAAAAAATATTGATAGTATAGATGTATGCAGTATTGGAAGAAAGATAAGATACAACAAGCTTTTTCCAGAAGGAATAAATGTAAATTTTCTTGAGAAAACTGGCGAGAATAAATTTAAAATAAGAACCTATGAAAGAGGTGTGGAAAACGAAACGCTTGCATGTGGAACAGGAATCACAGCCTCAGCAGTTCTTGCATATCTTCTTGGAGAAGCTAGGGGAAAAAGAATAGAGGTAGATGCAAGGGGAGGCCGGGTTTTTGTGGAGTTGGAAGTTGATGGTAAGGAGGTTAAAAAGGCTTATATGATAGGCCCCGCCGAGATGGTCTTTGAGGGTGACATAGTTGAGAGTAAATTTATCAGGGAGAAAAAATGAAGAAACTTTTATTTTTTATATCTGTGGCTTTAATATTAACCCAGTTACTCAGTATTGCATATATCAGAGAACTATTCTCCTCTGTTACTAGTCCACAACAGGTGTTATCACCTGACAGAAATTCAACGGCGAATGCTTTTATTCTCCCCATTATCTTCATAATAGCTATAAATCTCTACCTTTTCCTCTTCAAATTTAAAGTATCCCTTAAGTTATTCAGATTATATTTCTTTGCCGTTTCTATTTTCTCCTGGGTGATTATTCTGTCAATATTGTCCCCATATATTTATATATGGGCGATTTTTATTGTTTTTCTTTCTCCTTTCGTTCTAATGAAAACAAAATATAGATATATCTCTGAAGATATTTTCGCAATGTCACTTTCTTCAATAGCTGGAGCATCTTTAGCTCTGATGTTCAACTTAAACACCCTTTTTATTACAATAGCTCTACTCTCTTTGCTTGATTATTACTTTGTTCTGAAAAATAAGAAAATTGTTAAAATTGCAGAGAAAATGAAGGAATCCAGAATCCCTATTGGAATAGCTGTAGGTAGTGAAAAAAAGAGAATGGCTCTGGGCTATGGAGACCTCATATTTTCAGCAGGTCTGGTTTCGGCAGCCTTCATTAAAGGGGGTTTTGCAGAAGCTATGAGCATTGGTTTTTTTGCTTCCCTCAGCTTATTTTTATATCTCAACTACTTTATGAAGAAGGGTAAGGCACTCCCGGCTCTTCCACCTATTTTTATCGGGTCACTCTTCGGCGCCATTGTCTCATGGATTTTAATTTGATGGTTAGAAAATCGAAGGGGCACTATAATTATATGACGAAGTTGATAATCAGAAGTTCGAAATGCCAATATATGCTTGTGTGCTGGTTGAAAATACTAACGACAAATTTTTTATACCAGGATAATGTATTAGTTATACTTACCTATTAGCTGCATAGTGTTAGGGAAAATAAGGAGGATTTTAAATGCAGAAGCCAGAAGTTGACATATATCAGAAAGACGTTACTGACCTTGCTCTCTTTGTCAAGGTGAGTCAGGGTAATGTGCTCAAATGGGATATAAACAGAATAGTTTCCTCTCTTCTCAAAGAGGTCGGAATTGACGAAGCCTTGGCTTTAAACATAGCAATATCTGTTGAGAGAATAATAAAAGATTCAGGAATTGAGTTTATCACAGGACCTCTAATCAGAGAAATTGTAAATACAGAATTAATAAAGCGTGGACTGGAAAAGGAGAGGAAGAAATACACCAGACTGGGTATGCCCATACATGATGTCCACAGACTTATAACAAGTCATAACAAGGAAAATGCCAACGTACCTCATGGTCCAGAAGCAACTAATCTTAGCCTTGCCGAGAGTATTAAAAAGCAATATGCTCTTCTTAAAATATTCTCACCAGAGGTTGCTCTTGCTCATGAGCGTGGTGATGTTCATCTTCATGATATGGGTTTTATAGACCGTCCATATTGTTCAGGCAATAGTATAGAGTATGTTAAGAAATTCGGATTGAGTCTGCCCAATGCCCTTTCAATATCAAAACCTGCAAAACAGGCTGATGTTCTTATACTGCATTTGATAAAATTCAGCGCAGCTCTGCAGGGAGTATTTGCAGGAGCTATAGGTTGGGATGCTGTGAATCTTTTTCTTGCACCCTATCTTGTGGGAAAGAGTGATAAAGAGATATATCAGATTGCTCAAATGCTTGTCTTTGAATTTGCACAACAGGCTGTTGCAAGAGGTGGTCAGAGTATTTTCAGTGACCTTAATCTCTATTGGGAGATTCCAAAACACTTTATGGGTGTTGAAGCAATAGGTCCTGGAGGTAAATTTACAGGCAATACTTATGAAGACTATCTGCCAGAAGCTCAGCGCTTTGTTCTTGCTCTTATTAAAGTATATCTGGATGGCGATGGTATGGGAAGGCCATTTTTCTTTCCAAAGCCACAGATACATATAACAGAAAGACTATTTCAAACTGAAGGTTATAAGGACTTCCTTTACAGGGCTGCTGAACTTTCCTCAGTCAGAGGTAACAGTTACTATGTGTTTGACAGGGGAGATACAGCAAAGATAAGTGAATGCTGCCGTCTTTCTTTTAAGCTTGATGAGAGTGACCTTGAAGATGCAAAGACACCATGGAAGATGCGTTACTCTGCCATGCAGAATGTAACATTGAATCTTCCTAGGATAGCATACGAAGCAGGTGGAAGTGATGCTAAATTATTTGAGCTCATATCTGAGAGATTAGAAATAGCTGCAAAGGCTCATGTCGCCAAGAGGGGATTTATAACCTCACTTCTCAATTTAGGTCATGGAGGACCTCTCGGTCTTCTTACGATGGATAAAGATGGAGAGTCTTACTACCGTCTCCATAAAGCTACTTATTTAATGGGCATGCTTGGATTGAACGAATTGGTACAGTATCACACTGGAGAGGAAATCCATGAAAGTAATTCAGCTCTGAAACTCGGTCTTAGAGTTATTGCTCATATGAGTAGAGAGTGCGATAGACTCAGTGAAAGATATAATATGCGGTTTGTTCTTGAGCAGACTCCTGCTGAAAGCACTGCTTACAGAATGGCAAAGCTTGACTTAATACACTACCCTGCTCAAACAGGGAAGATTGTAAAGGGTGACCTTGCTCGAGGTGAAGTATATTATACTAATTCCACCTATCTTAATGTTTCTACACCTATTTCACCTATAGATAGAGTGAAGAAGGAGGGTATGTTCCATCCCATGATCCATGCTGGCAGCTTAACACATATATGGCTTGGTGAGGCAAAACCTGACCCGGAGGGTATAGCAAGTTTTGTTGTCAAAACCTTTAGAAACACAACAAATGACCAGATTGCATTCTCCCCAGAGTTTACATCCTGTCTGGACTGCGGCAGGGTGGAGAGAGGTATTAATTAAGGAGGTAATATAAAATGAGTAAAGAAGAGATATTGAGTAATAAATGCCCGCACTGTGGCAGCAACCATGTGGAATACATAACAAGAGTTACAGGCTTTTTTTCCAAGATTGGAAGTTGGAATAAAGGCAAGATTGCAGAGCTTAGAGATAGGCGTACTGCAATTGAAGCAAATAGAGTGATGATGAGTGATGCGGTAGGATTTAACCTTGAAGATGAAAAAATAAAGAGAATAAAGCTTTTCTGGAAGGATTCCTGCCCCCGATGCCCGGAGGCAAAAGCTATCGCCAGAAAGCTGGCAGAAAAGGGTTACGAAGTGGACTACTACAATATTGAGACTACAGAAGGGCTTGCAGAGGCTTCGCTACACATGGTTCTGGCAACTCCAACTATGGTTCTTGTGGATGGAAGTGATGAGGAAATAGCCGTCTGGCGGGGAACAACACCCGGTTTCAGTGAAGTTGAAGGAGTTATTTCAGAGAACTGCTAGAACACTCCTTTTATTTTTTAGGAAAAATAAAAATGATTTTCGGAGAAATTGTTAATATCGGGATATTTGGAGGTGCCCTTTTAGCATTAGACCATTATAGCAGATATGGTCGTTGGAAGGATAGAGATAAAAAGCTATGTCATGGAAGGATCGGACAGTATTTGTTTTTTTCATCAGTAATCGTTCGGATATTTTTAAAATAAAGGTTAGGACAAAATGAAATGCATATTAAAGGAATAATAGAAACAAGTTTTGTTGATTGGGATGGGAAGATAGTATCAACTATATTTTTACCAGACTGTAACTTCAGGTGCGGGTTCTGCCACAACCATAAACTTGTGCTTGACCCTGAAAGCTTTGATAGCATTTCACCTGCTCGTATGTTCAGATACTGGACGAAAAATAAAGATTTTCTTGATGGAATTTGCATTACAGGTGGTGAACCTACACTTCACAAGGAGCTTCCAGAGTTGTGCAGGGATATTAAAGAGCTGGGGCTGAAGGTTAAGCTAGACACCAATGGCACAAATCCTGAAGTGCTTCGCCAGCTTATAGGTGAAAAGCTCCTTGATTATATTGCTATGGACATAAAGGCGCCTCTGGAAGAGGATAGCTATTCAGATTTGACAAATGTTAATTTGAATGACACTTTTGATATGATAAAAGAAAGTATCAGGATTATTATAAATTCAGGAGTGGATTATGAGTTCAGGACAACTGTGATACGAGAAAAACACAGCAAAGAAGATATTGAGGCTATTGCAATCGCTCTGAAAGGAGTTAGGCGGTATGTTCTCCAGAAGTTCCAGCCCAAGGAAGTTATGGATGAAGAATATAAAGTATATACCAGCTATAATGATGAAGAGATGGAGGAGATTGCAGAGGTGGTTAAGAAATATATAAATGAAGTGAAATGGAGAGGAAACTAAGAAGTTACGATATTTTAGGCAGAAAGTCCACAAACTTTAGTCGTGGGAGTATGTCAGAAAAAATATACTGAGAGTTCTTGAACGAATTGCACTGGGAGAAGATAGGTATGAGCACCTCCACCTGAAGTGATGACAATGGCAGTGCTCATGTCAAAGCCTATGCTCAGCCTCAGTTTGGCTGTACCATTCACTTGAGGAAAACTCAGCCTTGGAACATGGCAGCAGATTGTAGTTCTAAATTTTGATACAAAGGCGAGAAGACAAAGGGTTGTAGTGCAGATTATAGGGGAGCAGGTATTTTTCCAATAGCTTCAAATATTTTCTATGATGTTCATTCTTATACATTAATGCATGAGTTTTAAAATATTCATATCAAAGGTCGTGGAGGGTGAAGATCTTACAGAAGAGGAAGCAAAACAGGCAATGAAAATGATTATGACTGGTGAAGCTACTCCTGCTCAGATTGGTAGTTTTCTCACATCCCTGAGAATAAAAGGAGAAACTGTTGATGAAATCTCGGCTTTTGCCAGGGTAATGCGTGATTTTGCCACAAATATATCTCCACATGTCTCAGGAACCCTTGTTGATACCTGCGGTACAGGTGGAGATACAGTTAAAACCTTCAACATATCAACAATTTCTGCATTTGTTGCCTCGGGTGCAGGTGTACCCATAGCAAAACATGGCAACAGGAGTGTAACTTCAAAAGCAGGAAGTGCAGACCTACTAGAGGCACTGGGAGTTAATATCAACCTCACATCAGGACAAGTTGAAAGGCTTATTGAAGATATAGGTATTGGATTTATGTTCGCACCTCTCTTCCATAAGGCTATGAAACATGCTATAAAACCAAGAAAGGAAATAGGTATCAGGACTGTTTTCAATATTCTTGGCCCACTTACAAACCCTGCAAAAGCAGAAGCTCAGGTTCTCGGAGTATTCTCTCCTGACCTTACAGAAATTATGGCTGAAGTCCTCGGCAATCTTGGAGTTAAACGAGCCCTCGTTGCACATGGAGTAGAAGGTCTGGATGAAATTTCAATTGTAGGGAAAACAAAGGTTTCCGAGCTGAGGAATGGAAATGTGGAGAATTACACTCTTACTCCAGAGGATTTTGGAATCGACAGAGCAGAAATTAAAGAGCTTAAGGGTGGTAGTCCTGAAGACAATGCAAGAACTGCTCTCTCCATACTGAAGGATAATACGAAAGGGGCAAGAAGAGATATTGTAGTTATAAATTCTGCAGCAGCCATATATGTTGGAGAAAAGGCAAAAAGCCTTGAAGAAGCTGTAGAGCTAGCTGAAAATGCAATTGATTCTGGAAAAGCCTACAATAAACTCAGAGCTCTGATTGATAAAAGTAAAGCTTTAACCTGCTGATATATATAAACCTATAATATCAAAGTCATGTAAAATGCGGGCGCCGGGATTCGAACCCGGGCCACGAGCTTGGAAGGCTCGGATCCTAACCGCTAGATCACGCCCGCTGGTAATTTCAAGTTGTATTAACATTAACAATAAAATTTTTGTTCAGTGTCATTCAAATCAATATGCTATCATATAATTTGAATAAAAGATTTAATAGATAAGTTAGATATATAATATATGCTTTCTCCTGAGATTTATCATCTTGTTTTTGAGAATGCCAATGATTTAATTTTACTCATGGACCAATGGGGAGAAATTATAGACATAAACAACTCTGCTGTGAAAATTCTCAACATGCCAAAGGAAGAG
The DNA here is from genome assembly GCA_003229935.1 of Methanobacteriota archaeon. Taxonomy (GTDB): domain Archaea; phylum Hydrothermarchaeota; class Hydrothermarchaeia; order Hydrothermarchaeales; family BMS3B; genus BMS3B. The sequence continues at coordinate 11,159 of QIGD01000010.1, forward strand.
ATTCTTGGGAAAAACATGTATGACTTTATTGATGTCACATACTGGGATATTTTAAAAAAAAGAGCAGATATGATTTTTAAATCTAAAAATTTTATCGAAAGTTCTGAAACCTATCTGGCAAATTTCAACGGAAGAGAGTACTATCTGGAGGCGAGGGGTGCTCCAATTCTTCAGGATGGGAAGGTATTAGGTATAATCTCAATTCTCAGAGATGTAACCACGAAGGTCAAAGTTGAGCAGAATATCAACAAAATCAAGGATGAGCTTGAAGATATATTTAATAATGCTCCCTATGGAATAACGTATTCTGATAAAAACATGAAAATTATAAGGTTGAATCGGGAAGCTGAGGGTATTTCTGGATATCTAACCGAAGAACTAACAGGTAAGTTCTGCTATGATGTTTTCGGACAATATAAAGATTCAAAAGAAAAACATGGAAGAGAAAGAATCTGCGACTGGTGCACTACAGTTGATGCTCTCGAACTTAACAAAACAATTGCCATGGAAAGGGAGTACAAAGGCAAATGGTTGAAAAATATATCAGTTCCTGTTAAGAATTCTGAAGGGGAAGTCATAGGCTGCATGGGAATCATAAACGATATAACCAAAGAGAAGGAACTTATGACTAGAACCAGAGAATCAGAAGAGAAATACAGGAATCTTTTTGAAAACGCCCTCGATGCTATATTCATATTGGACAAAGAAGCTAGAATTCTGGAGGCAAATAACATTGCAGCAGAAAGGCTTGGTTATACAAGAGAAGAGTATATAGGGAAGACATTATATGAATTAATACCAGAAAAGCTGTGGTCTAATATAAGGGGGAGAATAAATTATATACTGAAAGAAGACAGCCTGTTCTTTGAATCAGTAAATATCAGTAAAGACGGAAGCCTTTTTCCTGTGGAAGTTTCAACTCAGAAGATTATCTTCAATGGAGAGGAAGCTATTCTGAATATATCAAGGGATATCTCCAAAAGGAAGATGATGGAAAATCAACTTATCATTCTCCAGAGAATAAACAATGCTATAAATACAGGAGAACCTCTCGACCATATTCTCCAGATGGCAGCAGAAAGTGTCAGAGAAGTTTTTGACTATGCTGCCTGTGACATTTATCTAATGGACAGAGAAAGAAATGAGCTTATATCTACGGCCATGTCACTCGACCCTAAAATTGCCAAAAGTATAGAGGAGCTGACAGGTTTAAATGTGCTTGGTTACAGAATTCCTCTTTTCAGAAATAGCAACTTCACATATGTGGTTAAGAACAGGAAAGTTTCCAAAACAGATAATATGGTGAAAGTTTTAGATGACTATACTGACAGCAAGATACTCAGGTCTCTTTCTCCTCAAGTTGCAAAAATTACTGGTTTCAAGTCAGTAATTCGTGCCCCTTTTGTTGCTGAAGGTGAGGTTGTTGGAGTAATTGGGGTAGCAAGAAGGAGAGAGATTACAGAAGAAGATATTGAACAGCTGAAATACTTTATTTCACAGCTTGCCCTCGTGGTTAGAAAGGGACAGCTAGAAAAAATTCTGGGAGATAGTGAGGAGAAATTCCGAACTCTGGTATCAACCGCTCCCGATGGTATTATGCTCTCTGATAGAAAAGGTAAAATTCTTGAGATAAATAACGCCCTTGTAGAACTTTTTGGTTATGAAAAAAAGGACATACTTGAAAAAAATTTCTTTGAATTTACTCTCAAAGACTGCAGACAGAAAATTAAAGAAATATTCAGAAAATTTAAGGAGAAGTCGAGTACCCATGAGATAAATATTATTGGGAAATATGACAGATTGATACCTGTTGAGCTATCTGTTGCAGCTATAAGGGATAAGAGTGGAGAGATTTCCAATTTTATAACAATAATCAGAGACATAACTGAGCGAAAGCGAGCTGAAGATGCTATGATTCAGGCTGAGAAGCTTTCTTCTTTGGCTATGCTAACTGCAGGAATCGCCCATGAGCTCAATAATCCTCTGAATAATATTGCCATTTCAGCTCATATTCTCTTGGATGACATTAATAATGGTACAAAACCAGACCTTGGAGATATTCACACAATTGTCAATCAGGTAGGCAGAGCTTCAGCTACAGTTAAAGATTTAATAGAATTCTCCAGAGTGGCAATTCCTGACTATCAGGTGGTAGACATTGAGGAGCTTTTAGAGGAAACTCTGAAGCTGGCAAAATACATAATAAAGAAGAGTGGCGTGAAAATTAAAAAAGAACTATTTCCTATAAAAATAAAGTGCAGCAGAAACCAGATTCAGCAGGTTTTATTCAATATTATTGTAAATGCCTGTCAGGCTATGGACAATGGAGGCGAACTTCATATTTTATGCAGAGCAGAGGAAGGCAGACTTCTCATATCCTTCAGGGATACAGGCAGGGGGATTTCCGAAGAAAATATTGAAGAGATTTTTAATCCATTCTTTACAACAAAGGGGACTGGTGGTACCGGACTTGGATTGGCTGTGGCTATGAGTATTGTTAAGAGGCACGGAGGGGATATTCTTGTGGATAGCGAGATAGGAAAGGGTACAACTTTTACAGTTATAATTCTAAATGTTTAATTACGATATCGTGAGCGGGAAAGCCCACTATCTTTAGTGTGGGATGAGAGCGAACCATACTTAATTATCACCCAAATATTTATATATAAATGTCACATATATTTATGTGAATATAAGGCTCACTAAGGGTGAAATCTTCACCTCTATGGGAGTCATTAACAGGGTGATGACAAGCCCTTCGCTACTTAACGTAACGTAGAACCCCACGGTCTTTTAGTCGTGGGAGTATGCCAGATGATTGTATCAAGGTGATTTAATGGCAAAAAGGAAGAGGCAGAAGGTAGATATGCCAATGAGTGGTGCTGGCCTTATCAGATATATGGATGAAGAGGGTAAGGGACTAAAGTTCAAGCCTGAGCAGATTATCTATGCTGCCACCGCCCTTGTATTAGTGGAAATTCTTGTGAAGATGGGCTTTATATAATATGCTGGTAGCAGTTACACGACCAAAGGAGAGGGCAGAGGAAACCGAAGCTCTCCTCATGGCTGAAGGTTTTGACACTCTTATAGTTCCGGGGGTTGAACTGGTACCAAGGGAAGAATCCGAAGTTAAGAGGGCGGTGGGTGATATTGGAAGTTATGACTGGCTTATTGTAACCTCTGCTTTTGGTGCCGAACTTATGTTTGATTATTATGGCGATGTACTGAAAAAGCTTAAAATTGCTGTTGTTGGCAATAAGACCAGAGAAGCCTTTGAGAAGTTTGGTATAAACATTAATGTTGTGCCTGAAAAGTTCAGAGCAGAAAATCTCGCAGAAGCTCTTATCAACAGAGGTATAGATGGAAATAAAATTCTTATAGCGAGAGCCTCAAATGCCAGACAGGTTCTTATAAGGAAATTATCCAGAAAGGCTGAGGTTAAAGATATTGTTCTCTACCACTCAAGACAACCCTCGGATATAGAGCCGATGAATAAGCTAAAGAATGAACTTCTTGGAGGAAATTTGAAAGCTATTATATTCACTTCTTCTGAGACGGCAAAAAATATAATTGATACAGTCGGTGATAACAAATTTATAGAAGCTCTGAATAATATTACTAATGTAGCAATAGCTCCTGCCACGAAAAGAACTCTTGAGGAAAAAGGAATAATGAATGTCTTTATGCCTGAGTTTTATTCTGTCGAGGCAGCCATTGAAATAATACAAAGGAGGTTGAGAGATGGTTAAGAAGGTTATAATATGGCCACCGAATATTGACTCCCAGAAAGCCAGAAGTCATGGAAGAAAAATTTCAGAAAAATATGCTGTGCCTTCGCCAACCCTCAGTGAAATCAAGAAGGCTGCAATGCAACTTGATTTAAATCCTGAGGTGGAGAAGAGCAAAGCTTATCCCAAAGAGTGGTGGAGCGTCTCGGGAAGAGTTCTTGTGGACAAAACAAAACCTAAAAGTATTCTCTTCAGAGAGATTGTAGCTGAAATTAAAAAGATTAGAGGAGAGAAATAGCAAGGATATATGTCTATAACAAACTCTTGGTCTTAGTATTATTTTATATATGTTACTTCCTCTTTTTTATTTGATGAAAAAAATTGGCTTTATATTTATTCTTTTTGTTCTACTTCTGCCAGTAAATGCTCACGCTATTTCTTACAAATTTTCTAATTATTCCATGAATCTAGAAATAAGCCAGACCAGTATGATAAATGAAACAGTAAGCTTTACAATGCAAAATATAGGAGAATCGCCTATAGCTCTTGTTGAATACTTCATAGCTTCAAAACCTATCTCTCTTGGAATATACGACAGCAAAGGGCCTCTTAACTATACCATCGAGAATGGAAATACTGTTGTTATCAGTCTGAGAGAACCACTGAAAAACGGTACGTCTGATAGTATAAAGATCAATTTTGAACTTTCTGGTTTTGTGGCTGATTTCAAGGAAGACAAAATTCTCAGCTTCAGTTATATACCAGAAGCAAATATTACAGCTTTTTCCCTTATAGTAAAACTACCTCCCAGAAGTACTCTTGCTTCTGAAATTGAAAAGAGTGGAGAGAGTCTCTCGGCAGTTTACCCTTCACCCACAAAGATATACACCAATGGCAAGAGGATAATTCTTGAGTGGCAGCGTGATGAACTTAAAATTGGGGAGAGTTTCAGAGTTTTTGTTATGTACTCAAATCTGAACAAAAGGAACTATAGTCCCCTCTGGGTCCTTTTTGGTCTGCTTATCGGCACTGCACTGACCTATTTTGTTATCAAAGGGAAGAATAAGAATATTGCCAGAATGGTACTATCAGGTGATGAAGAGAAAATATATGAGCTTATTCTTGCCTCGGATGGTGAGATTCTTCAGGAGGAGATTGTTAAAACTACAGGCTTTTCCAAGGCAAAAGTTAGCAAACTCATAAGAAATCTTGAAATTAAAAAAATAATAAAAAAGGAGCCCTACAGAAAAACCAACAGATTAATGCTTAAAAAAGAATTTGGAGGGAGGTTTTAGCTCCCTCTCTTACATGCCTTTGCCTGACATCATTTTACTTTGCATCTCTTTCTGCATTTCTTTTTCCATTTTTTTAGTCTGGTTGCCATCCACCTGCCTTCCAGCTTTGGCTCTTTCTTCTATTCTATTCACCTTTTTTTTTAATATATTTTCCTGCCTCTCAAAGGCTTTTTTCATCTGGTTGCTCATATTTATAGATGCATTTTTGCTCTGTCTTTCAAAGGCTTTCTCTCTCTGTTCCATAGCTCCAGTCATCATTTCTTTCTGTCTTTCAAAGGCGTGTTTGAACATCTCATTCCTTCTTTTAAGAACTTTCAGCTCTTCATTCATTCTATTTTTTGCTTCTCCGATACCATAGGTTTTAATCTCAGCCTCAGCCCCGTTGACATCTTCTTTATATGCACCCACAAAAACATGCCTGAGAATCATTTTTGCAGAATTAGCTTCTACCCTTGCTGCTGTGGCAAGCCCAAATGCTATACCATAACTATTGTTAGCATAGGCTGATTTTGCCATTTCGAGTGAGTTATTGGCATCACTAATAAGCTTTTCTGCTGCAAGCTGGCTTCCAGAAGTTATATTCTCACCAAGAAGAGCGCTAGTTTCATTTATACTCTCCTCAGCTTTGTTTAATACTGTTAAGGCACGCTCTGTGAAGTTTACCTTAGTTATATTAACCTTTTTGACACCATATGTGCTGAGCATATTTTCTATTCTTGTTTGTTCCATGTCTGGTGATGGAACAATAATTGTTCCTTCAAAGTGCATCTTTTTAATAATGTTTTGTACCATTGCAGGAACTTCATTTCTCCTCACAAAAAGAATTGGTACATTCATTTTTTTTGCTTCCTGCATAGCCTCTTTAATTCCCATGTCATCATAGCCCTGCACTATAATTGCCTTTTTGCTTGAATTCCACATTTCTGATACCATAGCTGCAGTATCAAACCTGTTTTTCCCACCAATTCTCTTAACGGTAATATTTATTCTTGATGCAATCTCAGGCACCGCAACAGTTCCACCTATAACATAAACAATACTTGCACCGCTCTGCTCAACCTGTGCAACTGTCTCATTGCTCAGTGTCCCCCAGGGTGTTGAAATTATACTGGCATTAATTCTTCCAGAGAATAATTGGGCAATCGCCTGGTCAGCCGGGTTGTTTGATACAAGTATTACTGGATTTACATGTGCTACCACAAATATTGGCGTGGCATTTACTGTACTTTCCGGTGCTGCCCAAACAGTTGCAAGTGCCAGAAGCAGCACAAGAAGTATTCCAAATTTTTTAATCATTTCGTTTCACCTCCATATTTTATATTTATATCTTGGCGGGTATATGGTTTAACATATCTTGAAATACTGTATTTACAGGTTAAAATATTGCTAGGATAATTTGACAACAATGAATTTTAAGGCTGAATAAGGTTTCTTACGGTTCACAACCAGTGATTCTAGCTAAAATATTATTTGATAGGGTTATATAATGGTATAGTTATGCAATAATGCAATAGATAACACAATACCAAAAACTTTATATTTTACAAATGCATGACAAGTATTGCCTACTTAAAAACTCTTTTTATAGAGTAGGCAATCCCCTCCCCCCTCCCCCTTATTTATATTAAAAATCTTTTTAAGGTTATTTAAAGATTAAAGTTTGTAATAGGGCCGGTAGTCTAGAGGTTATGACGTCACGCTTACAACGTGAAGGTCGGCGGTTCGAGCCCGCCCCGGCCCATACTGCTCTATAGGCAGTAAAAGAATATATAGAACAGGAAGTTCAAATTTGCATATTTTATGATAGACATAGCAGAAAACCAACGACTTTAGTCGTTGGATGAATGCGATAACATAACTAAATATCGGTACTGTCCTAACTTATA
>QIGD01000011.1 GCA_003229935.1 Methanobacteriota archaeon
AGATGTGTCAAACAAAAACCACAACCCAGTCCTGCATAAACTTCATAGCACCCACATATTAAAGCTTACGGTCGGCCTCGTCCTTGGTCTCTATAGCATTAAAACTTGGTTGAATACTCTCTTCTAGTGCCCACTAATTTCTTCTATCGGTTCAAAATATCTAGACCAAAATATTTATATCCCATAGTGCCCATAAATGAATACTATGTCCTTTATAAGATGTAAGAAGAGGGGAGATAAGAAATACTACTACGAGGTAGAAAACAAATGGGTGAATGGGAAGGTGAGGCAAAAGGTGATAAAGTACCTCGGAACCAGTCCCTTTAAGCAGAGGAGGAGGGAGGTGAACGACTTCGAGGCTTACCTCATAGCTGAGACCATCATGAAGCACACACCATCGAGAGAAGGAGTTCTTGAGGTCCTTAAAAGCATGGGCATCCCAATCCCTATGGAACTCAAAGGTATGGTCAGGAGCGTTGCCCTCGAATATGACCTGTTAAAAAAAACGACATATCTCGTGGTAAAGTAGGCAATAGGAGATTAAGGGTTTTCAGGGCAGAGTAGGAGAGCTGCCCCATCTGCGGTAGCGCCCTTCGCGTCTACAAGACCCAGAGGCACGACAACTCAAGGCACCTTCATTGCGAAGGAGGTTCAGACTTATTGTCCGCACCACAGGGAGGGAAAGTACAGGTCAAAAGCCTTGAGAGATATCGTAGCAAAGGGATGTTCCATTGGCTTTGAAGTCATGGCATTTGTCAGGCTGCATAGGTGGCATCACAACAAGCAGATAAAGGAAGGTATGGCATAGCCATGGCAGTGATGCGAGACATGGGCTCGGGGATTAGGGAAGCGGTAACACAGGTATTCCCTAGGGTGCTGCAGCTGGTGTGTCACTATCACTTCCTCAGGAACATGGGGAAGGATATTCTCATGGACATGCATACCAGACTGAAGAAGGTCTTCACCAGCAGAAAGATAACCTCAAAGCTTAGAAGACTGCAGAGAAGGCTTTACCCCATGGTCATTAGTGCTCGAGGGGAAGGGGATAGCATCTGCTGGACGCCCATGCTCCTGGTTTACGTAGCCATCAGCTGGGTGTTAGGATACCCGAGGGGCTATGGCTATGGCATCCCCTTCAATCTTCCCTATAATGAATACTACGGGAGGTGCGTTAAAGCCCGTGAATGGGTCATGGCGTACATAAGGCTGGCAGCAACTGAGTACAAGACTTATCCAGAGCTCTTAGAGCTTAAGGGGATTCTGGATGCTGTGGTCGATACCAAGGGGGATGACCTCGTCGTCCACGGGCTTTACAGGGAGATGGAAAAGGTATGGGGATGGTTCAGCGAACTTAGGAGGATTCTTCGCCTCAAAGGTGAAAGGACGCCCCTCAGCGGGGGGAAGAAGACCACTGATGAAGAGCTCGAAGCTACTATAAGGGAGATGAGGGGCTTCATGAAGAAGCTAAGGGATGAAGTTCACAGATGCGACGGGAAAACGAGGATAAGGATAAGAATGATTCTCCAAGCACTTGACAATCATTGGAATGAGCTCTTCGCCTCTAACCCCATCAGTCCTAATGGTGATGCAATCCTTCTTCCCAGGACTAACAACCTGATGGAAAGGGGGTATCGCAGAATAAAGAGGGGTGTTAGGAGGAGGACTGGAAGGGTAAGGACAGGTAGGGATGTAGTTCTCTTCGGTCAGGGATTGGAGATGGTATCAAACCTGGAAAACCCTATTTACAGGAAATACGTGTTGGGCTCTCCAGACATGGGTGTGATGGGCCTCTGTAAGGTGTTTGCAGAGGTTGATACCGAGCAGCTCAATTCGTTGAAGTCCGAACTTACAAGAATGCGGAAGGGCATGGATGTACTCCCTATTCATGATGATAAAAAGCTACGGGTATTAGCTGAGGGGCTGATAGATAAAGCCGCCAAGCTTGGAGTGGAGCCCCCTACCCTATCATGGTTTGAGCAATCCAACGGAATTTTGATGCTATAGTGCATGAATCCTGAACTTGACACAACCTTTAAATAAACTATGTGTATTATCATAATTGATTTAAATGCTTGCTGAAAGAATTAAAGCTGTCAAACCAAGTGCAACCTTGGAGATAACAGCAAAGGCAAAAGTGTTGAGAGGACAGGGAAGGGACATTATAGGCTTTGGCGCTGGAGAACCTGATTTTGATACCCCAGAGCACATAAAAAAGGCAGCTTACAGAGCTATTGATGAAGGTTTTGTCTACTATACCCCAACAGTTGGAATACCAGAACTTAGAGAGGCCATTGCAGAGAAGCTTAATGTTGAGAATAAAATACAGTGTAGTGCTGAGAATATTATTGTCACTCCGGGAGCAAAGCAAGCACTTTATGAAGCTATTATGGTTCTTGTTAACCCTGGTGAAGAGGTTTTAATTCCATCACCATACTGGGTTTCTTACCTGCCAATGGTCCAGCTCGCCTCTGGAAAACCTGTATTTATACCTACAGGAGTAGATGGAGAATTTAAGTTAGGTGCTGAGCAGATTCTCGAGAGGATAACCGATAAAACAAAACTTCTCATTCTGAATTCGCCCTGTAATCCTACTGGAGCTGTTCTCGGCAGGGAAGATATTAAGGCAATAGCAGATATTTGCAGAGATAAGAGTATTCACATAATCTCGGATGAAATCTATGAGTATATAATCTACAATGGCAAGGAACATGTAAGCATAGGCAGCTTTCCAGATATGGAGGATTTGACCATAACAATCAATGGTTTTTCAAAGGCATATTCTATGACAGGATGGCGTCTTGGCTATGCTTCAGCCAGAGAAGATATATTAAAGGCAATGCAGCGTCTTCAGGCTCACAGTGTAAGCCATCCCACAAGTTTTGTCCAGAAGGCAGGTTTCGTTGCTCTGACAAGTCCTGAGAGTAAAGCACAGATTGAGAAGATGGTTAGAGCCTTTGATGAAAGGCGGAAGATTATCACTGAAAGGCTGATAGAGATACCTGAGGTTAAATGCTCAAAGCCAGATGGCACCTTCTACGTATTTGCTAACTTCTCAGCCTATGAAGAGGATTCCTTCAGGCTGGCTGAATACCTCCTTGAAAAAGCTGGAGTGGCATGTGTGCCTGGCGAAGCTTTTGGAGAGGAATGCAGGGGTTATCTGAGACTTAGCTATGCTCTCAGTATGGAGAAGATAACTGAAGGTGTTGAGAGAATAAAAAGAGCTCTCAAAAACTATGAGGTAAAGAGATGATAGCTCTTTTTGTTCTTCTTGGTATTGGCTTAAAATTTGTTGATGATGCCTTTGACAGAAATCTCTATTCAAAAAAAATAGCTACAATTTTTGCATTTTTAGTTTGTATCCTCTGGATTTCCCTCTCATTCACCAATATTTACATTGGTACAATTCTCACAGCAGTACTTCTGGGCTCACTTCTGGCTGGCAAGATTGACAATTCCGCTTTTCAGGCAACCGCAGGTCTTGTGCTGCTTTTCTTTTTTTTCTCAGGTATTACACTTCACTTTGCGCTTCTCGCTTTTCTCACCCTTGTAGCAGCTCTTGACGAATGGGTGCATGATAAGTCAGTTATATTCAAATTCAGACCTCTGCTAAAGCTGGCAGTTCTTTGTAATACCTGCTTCAGCTATTCTCGCCTTCTTTGCCTTTGATATGAGCTATGATATCACTGGCTTTCTCACACAAAAGATATCATCAAGAAAGAGGCTTGCTATAATCAGCTATGAGACTGTCTGAATTATTTTCACAATTCTGGCAGATATTAGCTAGCACATTTTTAGTATGCATATTCTGGAGAAGCCCATTCATGGCGATGATAGCTACCTTCACCCTGAAGCAATTGACTTCAGCTCGAATGTAAGCCCTCTTGGACCAGGTGACAGGGTGATAAAAGCTATTGAAGAGAATGCTGGAAATATATTTAGATATCCTTCAGGGGGGGAGAAGCTGAGGGGAATTATAGCAGAGAGGCATGAGCTGAAACAGGAAAATATTGCTCTGGGCAATGGCTCCTCTGAACTCATAAAGAATTTCTGTGAAGCTTTTATCGATAGAGGAGAGAGAGTGCTTATAGCTGGGCCCACTTTTTCAGAATATGATTACTTCTCAAGACTCAGAGGGGCTGAGGTTCAATATACAGGACTGCCTGAAAATCTCGTGGTTGATGCAGGGGCATTTACTGAGAATAATTTCAAAGCTATATTTATATGCCATCCCAACAATCCCAGTTCGCATATATTCACCAACCTCGATTCACTTCTCGAAAAAAGCAGTGCATTGGTTTTTGTTGATGAAGCCTATATAGAATTTTCAGAAATTGAAAGCTTCTCAGAGCTGGTAAAGAATTATAAAAATCTATTTGTTCTACGCTCTCTTACAAAATTTTATTCTATGCCAGGGTTGAGAATAGGATATGCTCTTTCATGCAGAGAAAACATAGAGAGAGTTAAGAGTTATCAGCCTCCGTGGAATGTTAACACTCTGGCGCTTTGTGCTGCAGAAGCTGCATTAAAGGATGAAAGCTTTGTAAAGGAGAGTAACGAATTTTTCAGGATAGAGAGAGAGTTTTTATTCAGAAAGTTATCTGAGGTTGATGGTTTGCAGGTAAGACCCAGCTATACCAACTTTTTTTTATTAAAACTTAAAATTCCAGCAAAGAAGGCAAAGGACATACTTCTCAGAAAGGGTATTCTTGTCAGGGACTGCTCCTCTTTTGGTATTGAAAATTATATAAGGGTATGTATAAGGAAGAGAGAAGAGAACTTGAAACTTTTAGAAGCTATGGAGGAATTAAATGCTGCAGCAGGCAAAGAAGAATCTTGAGGAAGCTATAAAGAACGGTATTAAAGGCACGAATAGAGAGTGCAGCTATTACCCCTGTCATTCTCATTTACAGGACTGCACATTCTGCTACTGCCCTTTCTATTCATGTGGTGACAGAATGCTCGGTGAATTCAAGATAAGCAGTAAGGGAAAGAAGGTTTGGAGCTGTATGAACTGTAATTGGATTCATACAAGTGATGTGGTGAAAAAGGTTATTGAAGATTTGAGGAAATACAATGAGATAGATGAAAAGGTTCTAAGGGAAATTTTCAGAAGGGTTAGATATGATTAAATTACTCATGGTTCAGGGAACAAGTAGTTTTGCAGGCAAGAGTTTTGTAACACTTGCATTATGTAGAATATTTTCAGACCTTGGATACAGGGTTGCACCTTTTAAAGCCCAGAATACATCTTTGAACTCCTATGTCACTTCTAAGGGTGAGGAAATAGCCCGGGCGCAGGCTCTTCAGGCTCTGGCTGCGAGGGTTGAGCCTCGAACTGAGATGAATCCTATTTTGCTTAAACCAACTGGCGAGAGAAGTTCACAGATAGTTGTTATGGGAAAGCCCTTTGAGATTATAGAGGCACAGCACTACTATAGAGATTTTGCACTCCAGGAAGGTGAGGGGATTGTTAAAAGAGCCTTTGAAAAGTTGAAGAAGGATTTTGATGTTATAATTATGGAGGGTGCAGGCAGTCCTGCAGAGATAAACCTGTACCACAGAGATATTGCAAATATGCGCGCTGCAAGGCTTGCCAGAGCACCTGTTATTCTTGTTGCAGATATAGATAGAGGAGGGGTTTTCGCCAGTATATATGGTACAGTAAATCTCCTTGCCAGTGAGGACAGGGAGAAGATTAAGGGGATTATAATAAATAAATTCAGAGGTGATATTGAAATTCTTGAGCCAGGTATTGTGCAGATTGAAGAGCTTACAAATAAAAAAGTGCTTGGAACAATGCCTTTTCTTGAAAATCTCCATCTTCCAGAGGAAGATTCTCTTGGTTTGGAAGATATAAAGGGTAATGCTGATGTGGCAGTTATAAGGCTGCCAAGAATATCCAACTTTACAGATTTTGATGCCCTTACCCTTGAAGGCCTCATGGTTAAATTTGTTACAGAGCCTGAGGAAATAGACTCAGCAAAGGCTGTTGTTATACCAGGGAGTAAAAATACAACCTCCGACCTTCAGTGGCTCAGGGAAAAGGGCTTTGAAGATAAACTTATGGATATCTCTGGAAAGAAACCTATTATGGGAATATGTGGTGGTTTTCAGATGATGGGCAGAGCTATATATGATAGCAGTGGAATTGAGGGCGGAGGAACTGTTAAAGGTCTGGGCTTTTTTGATATGGAGACGAGCTTTGAGAGTGAGAAGGTTTTAAGACGAGTTCAAACTAGAGCTGAAGAAGGAATGAGTGGAAGAAAAATTCCTGTTAACGGCTATGAAATCCATATGGGTAGAAGTAAAATCAGGGAAAAGCCTCTATTTAGAGGCTCAGATTTAAAAGACGGTGCCTGCATACCTGAAAAAAAACTTATGGGTACATATCTTCATGGTATTTTTGATTCTCAGGGATTCAGAGAGATTTTCCTGAGGCTGATATCAGAAGCTTCATATGAAGATGTCATTATAAAAGAAGTCTGGGAGGCATCAATAAAAAGGGTGGCTGAGGAGTTCAAGAAGAATATAAATATGGAGGAAATTTTTAGAATCACAGGGTTTTAATCACCGTTAGTTACTAAAATGATTGCTTTCGTTATTGTGTAAGGGTATAATAACAAAAAGTAATTAAACATGTAGAGGAGGTGATTTAGAATGTGGTGGAGGAAAGAATATGTTGACCTATTCGAGGAGATGGACAGAATATTTGAGGGAATTGAGAGGAGTTTTCCAGCTTTCCCTGTAAGAGGAACTGAACAGCCGATATATTATGGTGTGAGTATCAGTACTCCTGAGGGCAAGCCAGAAGTCAGAACGTTCGGCAATTTGGAAACTGCACCTCAGGAATTTATTCATTCTGAAGAGGAACCATTCACAGATGTTATAAGAGATAACGTGAAGAATGAGGTTATAGTAACCGTAGAGATGCCAGGTGTCGAGAAGAAGGATATTAAGCTTGAAGCCACTGAAAACAAGATTGAAATTAAGGCAGAAAGGGGTGATAGGAAATATTTCAAGAGAGTTGAACTTGATGTTGAAATAGACCCAAGGTCAACAAGAGCAAAGTACAATAATGGCATACTTGAGGCAAAGGCAAAAGTTGTAAAGTCGGCAACTAGAGATTTTAAAATAAAGGTTGAATAAACATTATTAATGTTATGTTTAGGAGGTGGTTTATTGGGGGAGATTAAAGTAAAAAAGACTGAAGGAGAGAAAATAATGCATAAGGAAGATATAGTGAGAGAAAAAGGGTGGTATGTGCCATCAATCCATGAAAAACGCATAACTGGAATATCTAAGAGAGAGAAGTCCAAGGAAGATTAAGAAATATAATTGGTCGTTAATTTTTTATATTCTCTATATATTATATGTAAATCCGGAAACATAATTGGGTGGTGTTATTTATAGAGGAGATAAACTTGACATGTAGTATCCATGCTGATGAGTTGCTTTCTCTTTATGGCATCAACGGCAGGGTTATAAAGTCCACTGAGAGCCTGTGTCCTGTCTGTGTGTCTGAGGAAAAGTATGGGGAGATGAGGGTTAGAGCCGTTATTTACGAGGAATCCGGCAAGGTATGGATTGCCAAGTATTGCAGAGAGCATGGGGTAACCAAAGAAATATACTGGGAAGACTATGAGTTGTACAGACGTGCCTCAGAGTATGCAGACCCAGGTATAAAACTCTTAAATCCTAGTATCTCCACTAAGAACATCCAATGTCCCAGTAACTGTGGGCTGTGCAGTGAGCATGAGTCTCACACTGCACTTGGCAATATTGTTCTGACGAATAGATGTAACCTATCATGCTGGTACTGCTTCTTCTACGCAAAGGATGGGAGCAGGATTTATGAACCTACATTGGAGCAGATACGGATGATGCTCAGGAATCTAAAGCGTGAGAAGCCTGTTGGTGCTGATGCAGTGCAGTTTACTGGTGGTGAACTCACACTCAGAGAGGATTTAATTGATATTATTGGAGTGGCCAAGGAGGAAGGTTTTGATAACATCCTTATCAACACCAATGGCATTAAAATATCCCAGGACCCTGAGCTTGCGAAGCGTATAATAGAGGCAGGAAATGTGAACAATGGCAATATTATTCTCTACATGAGCTTTGATGGTGTAACTCCCGGAACAAATAATAAGAACTACTGGGAGATACCGCGTGCTATTGAGAACTGCAGAAAAGCAGGATTACAGGTAGTACTGGTGCCTACAGTTATACGGGGTGTTAATGATAACGAAATAGGTGATATTGTCAGATTTGCCCTTGCTAATCTTGATGTTGTCCGTGGAGTTGACTTTCAGCCAGTCTCTCTGGTCGGAAGAATGAGCAAAGAAGAGAGGCAGAATAGAAGGATAACTATCCCAAGTGTAATAAAGAAGCTTGAAGAACAGCTTGATGGTATGGTAACACCTGATGACTTTTTTCCTATTCCAAGTGCCTGTGCCATAACTGATCTTATGGAGATACTCTCTGGCAAAAAGAAGTATAGACTTTCAACTCACTTTGCCTGTGGTATGGCGACCTATCTGTTCAAAGAAAATGGCAGGTTCATGCCCATTACGCATTTTCTGGATGTGGAAGGTTTGATTAAAAACTTGCATATAATTACCCGAAAAATGAAGGCTGGCAAGGTAGTGGGTAAAGCTAGCGGTGCAATTTCTGCAGCTAAGTTTCTGGGGAATATCGGGGGATATGTACACCATAGTCCAGATGGCGTCAATATCAGAAAAGCCTTCGTGAGCAGCCTTATTCATAGAAGTTACAATGCATTCATTGACCTTCATGAGAACTCACTTTTTATAGGCATGATGCATTTTCAGGACACATATAATTATGATGTCGAGCGCGTACGCAAGTGTAGCATACACTATGCAACACCTGATGGCAGGATAATTCCATTCTGTGCCTTTAACGTTATACCTGGGCTTTACCGGGATAGAATACAGGAAAAGTACAGTATTTCTCAGAGCGAGTGGGAAGCAAAGAAGGGGAGAAGACTGGAAGATGATAAATACAGGCGAAACTTCAGCAGTGAGGGAAAAGAGGAGATAATACAATTCTATGAGCAGTGTATAAAGATGGGGTGAGGATATGGATACCAGAGGAATTGTAAAGACAGGCAGAGTATTTCTTGGGAATAGGTTCTCTCAGACCCTACTCAGACTTTATACAAAAAAAGATTCCACCGGCAATATAATTCTTAATCAGAAATTGCAGAGATACTTCAATGGTGGAGTTACAACCGGTGAAAAGTTAAAAATTGCACCTATTACTCTTGTGTTGAAAATAGGGCGCAGTTTATTCGGTGTAGATGAGAAACCCTTCAGAGAATGGTTCCAGAATGCAACTAACAGGCGGGGGCTTGTTAATGCAATAAGGAGCATAGGTGAGTATGGCATTACTATGCCTCAGAAATTCAGTGCACCCTTTCTGGTGGTATGGAACTATACCAATGCCTGTAACCTGCACTGCAGGCACTGCTACCAGAAGGCAGGAGAACCGTTGAAAGACGAGTTAAATACTGAGGAGCGCCTGAAGGTTGTGGATCAGCTAATCCATGAGGATGTGGTCTTTCTGGCATTGTCAGGAGGAGAGCCCCTTCTTAGAGAAGATATTTATGAAGTTGCAAAGCGAGCAAGTGATGAAGGAATATTTGTTTCTATGGCGACCAATGGCACTTTATTAACAAAAAAACGCGTTGAAAAGCTGGTGGAATATGGTGTTAAACATGTACAGATTAGCTTAGATGGAGCTACTCCTCAAATCCATGATGCCTTTCGTGGGATTAGCGGTGCTTGGGATAAGACCATTAGGGGAATAAAGAACTCTGTCGAGAGTGATTTGATGACTACAATAGCAACGACAGTAACGAGGCATAACTATAATGACTTCGATAAGATTGTTGCACTGGCGGAGAAATTGAAAGTTGACCAGCTCGTGATATACAATTTCATTCCTACTGGCAGGGGAAAGGAGATAATTCAAACAGATATTACGCCGTCAATGAGAGAGAAGCTGCTCCAGAGAGAATATGACCTTATTGTAGGAGGATTTGATTTGGTAACAACAGCTCCTCAACTTGCTAGAATATGTGTTTCGAGTTCCGACCATGGCCCAATGGCCATGGGCCACTTTGCAAGTCGCGAATTTGATAGCAGGCTCCGTATGGCTGCTGATTTTATTGGGGGCTGTGGTGCAGGTAGGACATACTGTGCTATTCAACCCAACGGTGATGTTACACCCTGCGTTTTCATGCCAATCATTGTTGGAAATCTGAGAGAGGCAGGCTTGGAGGAGATATGGAGGAACAGCGATGTGCTAAAGTCCCTGCGAATAAGGGATGACCTCAGAGGAAGCTGCGGGAAGTGCAAACATCGTTATCTGTGTGGTGGATGCAGGGCAAGGGGATATGCTTACTTTGGCGATTTTAAGGCTTCAGACCCTGGCTGTATATACAACGAAAAACTGTGGGAAGATATTGCTGTATAAGAGTTATACTGCAAAAAAAGTAACTCTTGTTTACTAGCAGGAAGTTTATCAGTCAAAGCAAATTTTCATAATTTTCCACTTTTTTGTTCAGACCCGCCATTTCAATCTCAAGCTTACTTGTTCTATCTTTAAGATTATGAATTTCCACCTCATTCTCTTCCAGCTTTTTCTCTTTTGAAGATATATCTTCCTTAAGCTCCTTTACATGCCTTGTGAGAGTTTTCACCTCAACATCAAACGCTGTAACCTCTTTCGAAAGTTTTTTAATTTCTCTCTCCTTTTCAAGGAGCTGTTTCTTCTTTTCTTCCATGTCTTCCTTTAGAGATTCCATTTTAGTTTTATATTGAGTATTTTCAGTGGTAATTTCGGTTATCTTTTCTTCATTCTCATCAAGCTCATTCTTCAGCAGTTCATTCTCTCTGTTCAAACTGTTTAGTTTAATATCTTTACTCTCCAGATTAAGATGGAGAATCTCCAGTTCCTCTGAAAGTCTCTTTAATTCCTCCTTAAGTTCGATAGTCAGACTTTCATATTTCTGAGTTAAAACTCTTACTTTCTCTTCATAAAATTCTTTTTCTTTATCGTGCATGATAATCACTTGCTATTAAAAGGTGGAGTGGGGGGGATTTGAACCCCCGACCGCTCGATCTTCAGTCGAGCGCTCTCCCAATCTGAGCTACCACTCCTTAACAAAGTATTGAATAGAATAAAGCTTTTACTTTAAATATTTTGCTCTCGACTAAAGCAATTATATGCAAAAACAGATATGCTATGTTTCATGGGTAATGGAGGTACAGAAAGGGGTTCAGATAGATTGGGTCCATGTAAACCCCTTTCTGAAAGGTTGGAGGCGAACTGATTTAAAAACTTCTTACTTCACCTAACATGAATAATCTAGAATTACCAATATTAAACATTATTGTTCACAGCATTGGAGTAAGGTTAACATACATGTTTAACAAAAGAATTAAAAAGATTGAAAGGAAGAATATATATATGGTGTTAGAATGATCAAACTTCAGAAAACTACAAAGGGAGCATATTTTATTATATTACCCAAGGATATTATCAGGATTGCAGGATGGAAAGAAGGTGACGAAATCGATGTGCGTCTTGGCAGTGACATATCGCCGGGAAGCAGAGACCTTGTTCTTTTGAAGAAGTAGCAAAGCTTTATTAGTTAATATTTATAAAATAAAAAGAATGAGATATTCTGAGCTGGCTAATGTTTATGAGAAACTTGAATTTACTCCCAGTAAACTTGAAAAGACAGATATTATTTCAGAATTTTTAAAAGAAACTTCTGAAGATGTTCTTGAAAGATTGTCAATGCTTCTAACAGGGCAGGTTTTTCCAGAATGGGATGAGCTGGAACTTGGAGTTGGGCCCAGCCTTCTTTATGATACAATAAGTTTTGTGACAGGTGTAAAGCCAGCGGAGATAAAAAATTTGCTTGCAAAAGAGGGGGACATAGGTAATGTTACAGAGAAGATATTGAAGAGAAAGGTCCAGCACATACTCTTTAAAAAAGAGTTAACTGTGGAGCAGGTTTACACCTCTTTTGGAAGGATTGCAAGAGCATATGGCTCAGGCTCTCAGAATAAAAAGGTGAAATATCTTGCAGAGTTATTGAGCAATGCCTCACCCAAAGAAGCAAAATATATTGTGAGGACTGTACTGGGAGAATTGAGAATTGGTGTTGCAGAAGGTCTTGTGAGGGATGCCATAGCCAAAGCCTTCAATATTGATGTAAAGATTGTGGGAAGAGCCTTCATGCTTGCAAATCACATTGGAATTGTGGCAAAAGCTGCAAAAACCGGAAAAGCTGCTCTGGAAAAAATAAAAATAAAAGTGTTTATTCCAATAAGACCAATGCTGGCCCAGCTGGCACCTGATATTCAGCATGTGCTTAAAGAACTGGGAGAAGCCGCTATGGAGATAAAGTATGATGGGGCAAGAGTTCAGATTCACAAGAAGGGTGACGAAATTAAGATATATTCAAGGAGACTCGAGAATGTAACGGAGGCTCTACCCGATATAGTAAAAATGGCACGGAAGGCTATAAAGGCTGATGAGGTGATAATTGACGGAGAAACCGTTGCAATTGACACTGCTACAGGCAAACCAAGAGCTTTTCAGGAAATAATGAAGCGCTTCAGAAGGAAGCATGATATTGCAGGGATGCTGGAAAGAATACCTTTTGAGACATATATCTTTGATGTAATGTTTATTAATGGAAAAGAAACTATAGATATGAATTTTAGAGAAAGAAGACAGGTTATTGAGGAGGTTATCAAACCTGTAAAAGGAAAGTTTGGAACTGCGGAACAGATTATAACTTCAGATTTTGAAGAAGCCGAAAAGTTCTATCACTACGCTCTTGATAAAGGGCATGAAGGAATAATGATAAAGAATCTGAAAGCGCTGTATATACCTGGGGCAAGAGTTGGTTATATGTATAAGATTAAGCCTACGATGGAGACTCTTGACCTTGTTGTTATAGGTGCTACATGGGGGACAGGCAAGCGCTCTGGCTGGCTTGGAAGCTATTTCCTTGGAGTTAGAGATGAAAGTACAGGAGAATTTCTACCAGTTGGTAAGGTTGCAACAGGTTTAAGCGAGGAGCAGCTTAAAGAGTTAACCTCCAGCCTAAAGCCATTGATAGAATATGAAGAAGGCCAGAAAGTAATGCTGAAACCCATGCTTGTTGTTGAGGTAGCCTATCAAGAAATTCAGCGTTCACCTAATTATGAATCTGGCTATGCTCTGAGATTTCCAAGAGTTGTCAGGATAAGGGATGATAAATCTTCAAGAGAGGCTGACACTATAGATAGGCTTATCTCATTATATAACCATCAGGCAACTTCTGAAAATAGAGAAGCTTAATTTATGAGAGTTCTAAAAATGATAATATTGATTACAGGTACTCCAGGGACAGGAAAAAGCACAACTGCACAGCTTGTAGCTGAAGCTCTTGGCGTTCAGAATCTGAGGATTTCGGATTTAATAGATAAGAATATAGTTATAGGAAGAGATGAAGAAAGGGAAAGCCTTGAGATTGATATCGGAAAGCTCTATGAAAAGATAAAGAAAATGGAATTGAAGGATACAGTTATAGATGGACATCTCTCCCACCTTCTTCCATTTGAAGATGCTATTGTTATTGTGCTAAGGGCAAGACCAGAGGTGCTTGAGGAGAGACTGAAAGCCAAAGGCTTCAACAGGAGGAAAATCAAAGAAAATCTTGAAGCCGAAGCTATTGATGTCTGCCTTATAGAGAGCTTTGAAAGGCATAAGAAGGTTTATGAAATCGACACTTCTGAACTCTCTCCTGAAGAGGTTATAGAAGCAGAGCTTGAGATTATTTCTGGAAAGGGTGAGAGTTATCTTCCTGGCAAAATAGACTGGAGTGGCTATTTTCTTGGGCAAGATTAATATTAAATGAGATTCTAATTTTATTGAGGTATTAGTATGGAAGAAAAAGCTTATGATAGCTATATCAGAGCAGGAGAGATAGCAAAGCAGGTAATGCAGGAAGGGCTTGAGAAAATCAGAGATGGGGAGGAGTTACTGAATGTTGCTGATTATATCGAAAATAAAATAAATGAGCTGGGCGGAAAACCAGCCTTTCCTGTTAATATCTCAATTAATGATATAGCTGCTCACTACTCACCAACTGCTTGGGACGAATCAGTTTTCTCAGAAGGCGATATGGTAAAACTTGACATTGGTGTGCAGATAAATGGCTATATAGCGGATATGGCAAAAACTAAAGTTATAGGTAGTTCTGATGATAATGAGCTTATGATGGCTGCCGAAGAGGCTCTAAAGTGTGCCATAGATATTATTAAGCCTGGAGTGAAGACAAATGAGATTGGAGAAGTTGTTGAGACAGCTATAAAAGAGTTTAACCTCAAGCCAATTGAAAATCTGACAGGGCACAAGTTGGATAGATTTTCACTGCATGGTGGCATAACTATACCGAATATTAGAACAAGACATGGTGATACTATTTATGAAGGAGATGTTTTTGCAATAGAGCCATTCTCAACTTCTGGTTTTGGTAAGGTTGTGGAGAAGCAGGAGGCAATAATTTTTAAATATATGAAAGATAGACCCATGAGAACGAGAGAGGCGAGAATTCTCTTAAATTATGTCAAGAAAAACTTTTCTTCTCTGCCTTTTGCCGAACGCTGGGTTGCGAAGCTCATGCCAAGACACAGGCTCTATATTGCTCTGAGGCAGCTTTCTTATGCAGGAGCTTTATATACATACCGCATACTGAGAGAGAAGGAGAGAGCGAAGGTCGCTCAGGCTGAGCATACTGTAATAATTACTGGTGAAGGCTGTGAGGTTATAACTGGGTGAAATTTGAAAAGATTATTCCCGAGCTTAAGGAGTATGTGAGAAAAGAAATGGGAAAAGGGGGTGCCCATGACTTTGATCATATTGCGAGAGTATTGAAGATTGCTGAAAGGATTGGAGAGGCTGAAGGAGCAGATTTGGATGTGGTATTTTTTGCTACTCTTTTTCATGATATAGACAGGCAAAGGGAGGATAAAGGTGAAGTCTCATGCCATGCTGAGAGCTCTGCAGAGCATACGAGAAGGCTTCTCAGAAATTATCTTCTCTTGCCTGGTGATTTTATTGAGAGAGTTGCAGTCTGCATTGAAAGACATAGATTCAGGGAAGGCAGAACACCTGAAAGTCTTGAAGAAAAGGTGCTCAGTGATGCTGATAAGCTGGATGCCATGGGAGCTACAGGTATAGCGAGAGCTTATATATTTGGAGGAGCCTTTGGTGAGAGGGTATGGGAGGAGAATCCAAAAAATGAGAGGTTTTACCCTGGGATGGATGTTTATGAATACTCGCCGAGAACTGAGTATGTGTTGAAACTCTCAAAGCTTAAAGAAAAAATGTTTACAAAGACAGGCAGAAAGCTGGCAGAAAGAAGGCATAGATTTATGGAGATTTTCTTTGAAGAGCTGGAGAATGAGGTAATAGGAGATAGATGAAATAAATATTAGAGTGGTTGATTATTATATGGGAAATAAAATAAAGATTTATTTGAAGATACGAAGAAAATTTTTGAAGAAACTAATGTTGAATATGTTATATATAAAGGGACAAAGGCGAAGATTGGAGAAATATACGAAAAAAAATTACGGAATCGGATGCTGTATTTCTGCTATTAGGTCTTACTCTCTCTCCAGATAAAAGAGATTCAGCATATACACAAAATTGGATTGCTTTTGAAGTAGGTGTAGTATGTAGATGTGACCCTCCGAAAAAAGTATTTTTTTTTCATCCTGCATATGACGGGAATTCAAATGAATATGATAAAAATGAATTCGTAATCTCATATTTAATAGATTACATTTACTATGACTCAAATAATACTGTTTCTTATGATATTACATTAAAGATTATTAGGACTTTTGATCCGGATACAAAAATATCAGTTGTAGAGAGCCTATTAATGTTTATGGATTTTGGGTTAGATATAGAACACTACGATGATATAACAATACATTTGCATTACAGAATGTCAAAATTATAATATTAAATTTAATCTATTTTCGTGTGATAACGTTATAGTATGCCCTCAATGCAAAGAGAAAATTGTCTTATATCCTCTCAACGATCCCGGCGGATATTCCTATTAGTTTCAACAGGGTTTGATTAATTAATCCATTATATGTGAAGCTTGGATAATGAAATGGTTGGGTGGGGTTTTATAACCCTGTAAAATAATTTTATCCTTGAATGAATAAACTTGGGAGATCAATGGCGCATTTGAACTTCATAAAAGACTTGAATGGGTAAATAGTGTAAATAATAGAATAACGAACTTAATCTAGAAAATTTAAAGAGAAAAATAATATACGATGTAAAATGCGAATTCATAGGTGAAATTTACTTAACTTTCCTTTTTCATTATACCTATTGCTGCCATTATTCCTGTAGCTGAGGCAATAATTAACCCCCTGCTCACACCTACGCCATCGCCAGCCACAAAAATATTAGGGATATTTGTCTCCATCGTCTCATTCACACTTACCTTCATGGCATAATATTTTATCTCAGGAGCATAGAGTAGGGTGGAATCACTTGCCACGCCAGGTATAACCATGTTAAGCCTTTCCAAACCTTCAATAATATTTGTAACCACCCTGTGAGGCATAACCATTGCTATATCGCCAGGGGTTACATCTGTAAGTGTTGGCTTAACAAGTCCTGACCTGATTCTCTTCCATGTGCTTCTCCTACCTCTTCTTAAATCTCCAAGGCGCTGGATAAGGGGATTACCTCCTCCAAGGGTTGTTGCAGTCCTTGCTATGCTTTCGCCGTAATCTGTGGAGTTCTCGACAGGCTCTGTAAGAACAATTCTTGTGAGGAATGCAAAGTTGGTGTTATTGCTATGTTTATCTCTCAAACTGTGACCATTCACACCAACATAACCCCTATAGGTCTCCTTCACCATGAAACCTCTGTGGTTTACACAGAATGTTCTAACAAAGTCATCATAGGTTTTGGTTATAATGTGGAATTTGGGGTCTCTATTTATTCTACACACAGGTTCCATTATAACAGCAGGAACCTCAACTCTCAAACCCACATCTATTGGTCCATGTGTGATTTCAAGTCCAAGTTTCTGTGCCTGTTTTACCATCCAGGAGGAACCACTTCTACCAGGAGCTACAATTATATACTTAGCTTCAATCTCTTTTCCGGTGGAGAGTTTTACTCTTCCAACTTCAATATCTTCAACTATAGTCTCAAGGAGGAACTTAATACCTTTCTGTCTTAGATAATCTGCTATTGATTTTATGACCTCTGGCGTGTGGTCACTGCCTATGTGTCTCTGTGGTATCTGGATAAACTCTATGCCTGCGCTGGCAGCCCTTCTTGATAACTCCTCCTCTTCAAGACTTGTGGCTTTAAACAGTTTTTTAGGAGTGCCATGTTTGACCCAGATTTTATCCACATAATCAATGAGTTTCCAGGCTTCCTTATAACCCATATATTCATAGAGATTACCGCCGATATCTGGCCTTAAATTTAAGGTTCCATCACTTAAGCCTCCTGCGCCACCTACACCGGACATTACATAACATGGTTTGCAGTTAATACATGTCCCTGTTCTATCTATGGGGCAAGCTCTCTGGTATACATCTTTACCTTCATCTATTACTATAACAGACAGATTGCTATTTTTAACCAGCTCGTAAGCTGCAAAGAGTCCAGCAGGTCCTGCCCCTATAATCACAACATCATACTTCACAGATATCACCAAGTCTCAAGAATATAGATATGAGGAGTATTTTAACTTTACGCATGTATTTTAAGTTATGTGCAAAACAGATGTCTGCTATTTCAATATATATATGTGTGAAAATATAAAAAAAGAAATAATCTTAATGACAGGAAGAACAACCGGAATCACAGGAACTTGCTGTCTCGTTTGGATTATATACAGTAAATCCGGCTCCATATTCTGTCTCTACAAAATCCAGTTCAAAGCCGTCTAGATAGGCTTCAATCTGTTCTGTAAGAAAGAGTTTTATTCCATTTGAAGTTATAACCTTCTCGTCATCTTCAGCTTTTTCTGCTACTGCCATGCCATAGTTGGGCCCATGACAACCTGCACCAGATACATAAATTTTAACTCCAAATTCGTCCTTGTTTTCAGCTTTCAGTGTTTTTTTAAATTCTTCTGCTGCTCGTTCTGTGACTAATACCATCTACATCACCTTATTTTAGTAATCTTACATAAGTGCCATCTTAAATTAAATATATAATATGTTAACTTTCTATTGCTATCAGAGGAAATATTATGGAACTTGGAAAGCATGAAAGAGATATTCTCAAGGGTAGAAAAGGGGAAGGGATGAAGAAAGCTCTTGAGATACTTATAATACTTGCAGAAATTCATAATGCAAAGAGGCTTATTCCTATAACCAGTGCTCAGATATCAGGAGTTTCATATAAGACTATCGGTGATGCTGGTTTAGAGTTTCTAAAGGATATGGCAGAAGCTGAAATTAAAGTGAATACCCCCACCACTCTCAACCCGGCAGGAGTTGACTTTACTTCTGAACTGAAATTTCCTGAGGATTTTGTTGAGAAACAGAGAGAAATTATTGATACTTATACAAAAATGGGTGTTTTGCCTTCCTGTACATGCACACCCTATTATGCGGGAAACCTGCCCAGAATGGGTGACCATATAGCTTGGGCAGAATCCAGTGCAGTTATTTATGCCAACTCTGTTCTTGGAGCGATGACTAACAGGGAAAGTGCACTCTCTGCTCTCTCAGCAGCTCTTGTAGGCAAGGTGCCCGATTATGGTCTTCATATGAAAGAGAACAGAGCACCAACTCTCCTCGTGGAAGTTGAGTATCCGATTATCAGTGAAGCAGATTATGCAGCCTTGGGTTATCATATTGGACAGAACTATGAAGGAATACCATACTTCAGAATAAGAAAAAAGCCCAGAGCTGAAGACCTAAAAACTCTTGGTGCAGCCCTCGCCACAGGACAGGTATCTATGTTTCACTACCATAATATTACACCTGAAGCATCTTACTATCATATTGATAAGATTGAGAAAGTTGAATTAGGTCAAAAAGAGGTGTCTGAAGCGTATGAGAAGCTTAACAGTACAGAAGATGTGGATATTATTGCTGTTGGTTGTCCCCATGCTGGCATAAGTGAAATTTTAGATGTTATAAAAGCAGATCCGAAAAGGGAAGTCTGGGTATTCACTTCCAAAAATTTGAAAGAGCTTTTCAGGGATAGAATAGATAATGAAAATATAAAGCTTATAGCTGATACATGTATGGTGGTTTCACCCCTCGAAAAGATGGGTATCAAAAGTATAGGGGTAAACTCTGCCAAGGCAGCCTTTTACTCTATGAACCTTTCAAACCTCAAGGTAAAATTCGATTCCCTTGAGAACCTTCTTAGGGACTGAGTTAGTTTTTTCAATGGATTATGGAGAAAATAGTTCAGGTGGGAAAAGCAGGAGCAGTCACTTGAACCAAAACCTCTAACAGGCTGACAATCTGCTAACACTGCAACAATATCATTAATTTTACATTCAAGCTTCTCTTCTGAAATGAAGGTGAATGAACCATAGAGTGTAGCATTTTCTCTGAAGTAATCTATATGCCATCTCTTTTTCTTGTATTTTTTAAGATGACGCTCCAGTCTTGGTTTTAAACCTGAGAGAGCCGAACCTGTATAACAGTAGTACCCATTGTTAAAACTGAAGTTTCCAAGCTTTCCAATTCTCATGTTTGTGTCATCTTCTAATATCAACATTAATAGATAGGAGCCTTTCATACATAATAATATGAAAATTCATATTAATAAAATATGTTCGAAAGGTTTATATGGGCTTTAAGATAGAGTACCACAAACTGCAAATAAAAGGTGCTGTATTTATGCCAAAGGAATATCTAGACTTAGATGAAAAGGATAGAATGATTATATCACTTCTCAAAGATAGACCTGACATCTCTCAAAGTGAGATTGCAGGGAAAGTAGGCATATCTCAGCCCAGTGTAGGAGTCAGGCTGAGGAAGCTCAAAAGCAAGGGTGCAGTTTCCTTCCTGATAGGCATGAATTTTAAAAAGGTGGGTTTATACCTTGCAAAAGTAGATTTAACTGCAAAGAATACTGCCAAGGTTCTTGACAGTTTTAAGGGATGTCCATACTTTCTCAATGGGCTGATAGTTTCAGGTAAAAACAATCTGTGTCTCTTTCTTGTGGGAGAAGATATTTCAACTCTTGAAGCAATAGTAGATAGACATCTCCGTTCAAATCCCTGTGCGACTGATGTTGAAATGAATGTTATAATTACATCCAGTGATAGTCTCGTTTTTCCTGTGAGAATGACCTTTAATAACAATCAGAACCCTCCATGCGGCTCGGAAGGCAAGTGTGATAACTGCCCTTATTATGAGTCAGAACGTTGCCTTGGCTGTCCGATAACAGGTCACTACAGAGGCACCTTTTGGTGAGAATTAATCATCATCTGTAGAGGTTATTATCAGTTCGCCAACTATGAAGTTTATGCCCTCAAAGATTACCTTTACCTTTCTTCTGGAAACCGGTATGCCCACAGGCTTGGAAACATCTGGCTTTTCACTGTTATCTTCGTGTTCATTTTCTTTTACAGCAGGGTGTTTCTCATTGAGAAGAAAACTCCTGAGAGAGTCTAGATTTTCTGCTTCTTTCTCTGTTGCAATCTTATCTATTATGTCCTCTGCGATATAATCTGAGAATTTCTTCTTTAGAGCAGATGGCATCCATACGACTCTCTCCCAGCCATCATCTCCCTGCAAAAATTTGTCTGACTTCATATATGCATAGCTTATGCCGAGGAAACCGGGAGTTGGTGTACCTCCACCTATCTGTTTTATCAGAGCAGAGAAGTCCATACCAAATGGTGTGTTACCTTTAAAGGCAGAATCCACTATGCCAAAGCCGTTAACCTCCGGTATAAAGAAAGATATTGCTTCCGCACATCCGCATGAGGTATGAGGGTGGTCAAACATACTGTGTAGGTGAACTACCCACGACTAAAGTCGTGGGCTTCCTGAGTCATAGGTGTATCTTGTGCTAGACCTCGAACAGGCATCAAATCGGTGTATCC